>JABHKC010000126.1 GCA_018692315.1 Bacteroidota bacterium
AAAATTAACTAAAACTCATCAATGTTAATATATTTGAGCATGAAAATTGTAGAAACGTTTATGAAAAAAAAGTTTATGAATTAATCAGGTTAGATGTTCATTCTATATTTGCAGAAAATGGATTTAAAAGCCATATTTCTTTGGATTTTGCCGAATTCACAAATGAAATAATTGATTATGGTTATATAGTATTTGATACAGTTTGTGCAATTGGAATAATTCCCGATACAAGTTGGATAAATAAAGAACAAAAATCTATGGATGAAAGTGATTGGAACACAATTGTGAGTGATAATGGATATTATCAATATATTGCAATTGATACTCTTGAAAAATGCAATATCCAAATTAAGTCTGCATCAAGAGATTATGGTAGATTTATTAAATTAATTAAATCAAATGGAAATGAATTTGTAATTGATTTGTGGAAAATAAAAGATGCTTGGGGATTGATTTTATTTAATGAAATTGATAATCCCGTTTTATGGAGTAGTACAGATATAGAAAATGAATTAAGTGAAATATATAACAAATAAACGCCGTACAACTACTAAGAATATAAAAAGCGTACAACTAATGAGGTCTGATGAAAAATTGGGATTGAACTAAACCCATGCCAGCGCGTTAAATTTGATAGGTTTTTCCTAAATGCAATTCTAATAAGTTTGAAATTTTGTAGAAAGACAGAATTGCTAATTTCGTTTACTTATTATTTTGAAAAAATGAGTTGCCAATTCTAAAACAAAAAAAGCAGTTTATATTTTTTATCAAACTAATTGATATTCAAAAATATGAACTGCTTTTTCTGAATTTAGTGTTCTCTATTGACTTTATTTTACAACACTAAATCTTTTAGCATCAAAAAAATCGTTTGTTCTAATTCTATAAAAATATGAGCCGGATTGATATTTTGTAGCATCTACTTCAATTTTATGAATTCCGGCATTTAGCTTTTTAGAAATTAGTACTTCACACAATTCACCTACCAAATTGTAAGTTTCAATTTCAACGAAAGTTGCATTTGGTATATTGAAACTAATTTCAGATATTTTGTTAAACGGATTTGGTGTATTTTGGCACAATTCAGGAATCGATAATTGGCTATTCGTAATTGATAATTTCTTAGCTATTGAAATTTTATTGGTTTTATAAAATTCGTTGCCTTCGAGCCAATTTTTTATTTCTAAATAAGTTTCTACTTCATTACTCCAAATTCTAAGCACGAATTTTTCACCTTCATTCAATCCATCATTTTCAGCAGTATGCTCATCGTTTCCCCAAATTGCAATTGCCAAATTTTCTCCAACATAAACTGATGAACCTATAAGTTTTTCGCCAACATTGCTATCGGAGCAGAAGATTCCAATTTCTGAACCAATTAGTGGTTCTGTTTCCCATGATGTTTTTGGAATTCCAAGAGTCATATTAGATCCTGTATTTTTTACATTTTTATAGAAATATTTTTCATTTTGAATAATATTTGATTTAGAAAAACTTGCTGTATTTGGTGCATATAGTAATGTATCTGCATTAAACATTTTCAACAAATAACCTTCGCCAGGAACCATATTTCCGATTCCATTGACACCGTATTGAGGCCAATAAACAAAGCCTAATTCATTTTTTACTATTTCCAAATTGTTTACAACATCACTCATCATGGTAGCAATAGATGCAGCCGATTGGCGTAGATATGAAATAATTTGCCAGCCTGTATTCATAGTAATCGGATAATTTTCAGGCTGAACAGCTGTACCTTCAATTTCTAAAATAGAATTTGTTGTTACTTTTATCTGATAGCCTTCCTCCACGTTTAAAACTCCTATACTGTTGATAGAATATAGAGGCCAATAAACTTGTCCGATTGAATTTTTCACAATTGTTACGTTTTGCAAAATTGCAGACATAATATCGCTCATCATACTATTTGTCGGTTCAATATATGTAGAGAAAATATTCCAGCCTTCGAAAATATCAATAGATTGAGTTTCGCTTAATGATACATTTAACGCTTGAAGTCCACTAATTCCGTTTGGTTGGAACAATCCTTCATTTGGAAAACCACTCGTATTGTAAACTGCCATTGCAGAATATTCCATACTTTCCGAAGCATCCCAGATTTTCCATTTAAATTCTTCTCCAGTCTGAAAACCATCATTAGAAAAATCGGCTCCCCAAGCTGTGAGAGAGTTGGTTATTTCTTCCCACATAATAAAACCTCCACAAGCCAAAGTTCCGAGAGAATCGTAAAAAACACCAATATAATCTCCATATGAAATTGGCATTCCATCAATATTTATGTTTGCTGAAACTGGCACAAGTATAGAGTGATTTGTTCCGGTAATATTATACGACCAAGTCGGACTTGGCAAAGTTTCTATAAATACATTAATATTATCCGTAGCTGTGCAAGCATCAGTGTTTACAACAGTTACACTGTAGGTTCCTGTGGATGAAACTGTAAGAGTTTGTTGCGTACTTCCATCATTCCAAAGATAAGAAATAAAGCCAAATCCCGCATCAATTGTAGCAGTTTGTCCCGTAGGTAAATTAATATCAGCACCTAAGTTTACTACTGGCAAAGCACTCACAGAAACAACAATATCATCTATTGCAATTTCACCGGCAGCATCGGTTACAGTCAGAGAATAAGTGGTTTGCGTGCTTGGGCTAACAGAAATTGATGATGAATTTCCACCCGTGCTCCAATTGTATGAAAATGGTGGTGTTCCATTCTGTACATTTGCATTAATATTTGCAACATTTCCGTCACAAATATTAATATCCGGACCTAATACAACTACTGGTGTTGATAAATCCGGCAAAATATTTACCATATAGTCATGAGCTTCGCCATATTGATAATTATCGCAAGGATCAGAACATAAGGTACTCCATGATATTCGGGCTCTCATTCTATGTGAGCCCGGATTTGCATTTGCTGGAATAGTTGCAAAAGTACTGTATAATGTACTTGCTGTACCAAGTGAAAAATTCGTAACAACTTGTTCGCTAGCATCAAAACTTGCATCATCGTTGAAATCTATCCAAATAGTTAGTTTTTGATTCGAGTAGTTTGTCGAAATTTGTAATACATACATAGAATCTTGTGCTAAATCGGTTGACATAGAGGTAAAATCGCCATAGCCTCCTGTACTGCAACCGGAATTCATATGGTTGATAGTGTTCAAAATAAAATCGTCTATCTCGTCGCCTGCAGAACAACCATTGGTATAGCTTGGGGTACAGTAGCTCGCCATTATAAGAGAAATAGGATTTTGCCAACTGTATAGTCCTGAAGTTATGGTATAATCGAAATCGATAGAAGCAGTCTGTGGCATAGTAGCCGAAGCAGAAACAACAAAACTTGCATTACTGTTTGCTCCTTCAGCCAGATTTCCTATAGGATAATTTTGAATATTTATTGTTATATCACTATTTGCAGTAGAAAGAAATCCGTTGACATTAGTAGCAGTAGCATGGCCGGAATTAATATTTTCAATGCTTATGGTTACAGTTTCTCCCGGATCAATCAATCCGTTTCCATTTCCGTTTGCATCATCTACGGTTACAGTTCCAACTGTTAATTCCGGTGCATTTATCAAAACTGCCATGGACGAATTCCAGGTGTTTGAATTATTGTCGGTGATAGTAGCTCCAATGAAAACCTGATGCTGATCGGGAGCATTGTTTGCTATATCTAAACCAAAAGCATTGTTTTGAGTTGAGTTTACACCGGCGGCAATATTTCCGAATGCCTCATTTGCATCGGTTATTGTTACGAAAGTATCGACAGAAGTAATCGAAACTGAAACCCCATTTGCATTGCTTACGCCAATATTTTCCAAAGTTGTATTTAATGAGATGCTTTCACCGAATTCAGCCTCACCATTATTGTTACCTAGCGGATCGTTTATAGAAAAACTACTAATAGATAGGTATGGACCGGTCATACTAATTATTGCTACTTCATTTATATACGGAATATAGTTAAAAGCTGTAACAACAATATCGACTGTATCAATTGAGCTTAAAGCCGAAAGACTAATATTGGCAACACCATTTGCAACTATGCCGGTTCCAATAATCTGACTATTTAGAGTTAAAGAAACCAAGGCATCCTCAACACTGCAATTCACCTGAAATGAAGTAGCGCCAATGTTTACAGTTTGGTTGTGTGTTACTAACATTTGCAAAGGATTTGCAGTTCTTACCATCAAAGAAGGATCGCCAAAACAAGTCCAGGTATCTGTCATATTTGCTCCGCCAGAGCCATATTCATCGTTCATTTGCATACAACCATTCATCGATAACCCACCGAAAGTTCTTTTAATGTTGTTGGTATAACTTTCTGTTAAGATATCCACCATTTCATCTTGCCCACACATTGGTGGATTCCAACTTTGGTTTATGGTTGACATTAATGTTGCAATTGCACCACTGGGCTCGTCGTTATGTGTTGCTCTTAGCCATGTTTCTGCAAAACAAGTACTATTCACAAAATCTCCATTTACACATGCCACCGACCAAATGAATGGTAGCATTCCTGTATTAGTCAAACTATTGATATTCGAATTTGAAAAGCCAGAAGAGCTGAATGAAGTTGTACTTCCATGACCGGTATATAGAATTATTCCAGAACCGGAATTTATTTCATTTGATACCATCGTAGGACTTGGATTTCCTGAAGCATCCAAACCACCTTGGCTGCCATCAAACATTTCGGCACAACTATTATAAGTATAAGAGATTAAATCTGATTTCATATTTAAAATATGCTGATAGTCATATTCGTTGTCGTCTCCAGGACCTTGAGAAGAAGCTATTCCGATTCCATTAGTTAGCCAATTACCAGCTGTTGGATTCTTCTCATAATCAAGAGTTCTTGCAACCTGAGTATTAACATCCTGCGCACTTTCTGCTGAAAATCGTCCTACAAAAACCTCCGGATACGAATCGTTTCCTGAAATGTAGCCATAAGAATTATCGGAGTCGCCGCTTGAAGCACTGTATGTTGGAACTTGTGCAGCATCGCCCACAAGCAGCAAATAGGTGAGCCCGTTTGTATTGTAATAATTTGCTACATAGGTTTTTATTGCTGATGCGGTTCCGATAGTTGCAACATCAACAATTTCTACATTTCGGCCGGCAGAAATTTTCCAATCTACGAATGCTTGCATTGCTGAAATGTATTGTCCATAGGAAATTATTAGCATATTTCCATTTTCAGAAACAGGTGTATATTTTACACTATTATAGTTTAAAAAAAGATTTTGATAAATATTAGTGTGCTCGTAGCTTGACGGTTTTTTTTCGTTTTCACTTAACAATTGATTTTTTCCATTTTCAGCAATTTCTTCAACTTCAACAACAATTTCGTAATATACCCTAAGTAGCTTTGTTACAGGATTATACTGAAATGGATAAAAAACAATAGTTGAGGCTCTATAATCTCTCAAAACGAAAGGATCTCTCAAATCGGCAACATTGCCAGGAAAAAATTCATTTTCATTGTATTGTTGGCCATATATATAAGGCATACTTGCCGGATCAATATCTCTTGTAAAATCTCCTTTCGAGGGAGCAATTTCTACATTTTCGAAATCCTGATATTTTGAAAATATAACTTTTACTCCCATCTCAGATTTGTCGGGAATAATTATTGAACTTGTAAATTTCAATAAATCAGGAGCTTCTGAAATTAATAAAGGTGTTGCACCTTCAACTTTTAGAATCGAGGCATTTCCTCTTTTTGTTTTCACCTCATCAAGATCGAAACTTCCGAAAGTTAATTTAACTACCGACTTATCAATTGTTGAAGAAACCAATTCAATCACTGGCTCTTCGATATTTGTTTTTGAATTAGTAATTTTCTGTATAGCAAAAAGATTACTAAAAAATAATACACTTAAAAATAATGGAATAATTCTTCTCATAGTTTTATTAATTTAAAATTCATACTCAAAATCTTTTTAACGCAAAGTTAAGCAACTTGTTTATTTTTTCTTTCAGACTATCATTTATTGAAAAAGGTTGAAGAGTTTTAATATTTATATTAAGATTTAATTGAAATATTTAACTTATGATTAACACAGAGGTTAATCATAGTTTTAATAATTTTGCCGATTGTTGAAGGAGGATTTGTTTGTTGGATAAATATATTCATTAAAATATTTAACCTCAGATTGTTTGAAATTATATATGGAATTATGAAAATTGCTATTATTATTGTTTTAGATACTTATCCTTATTAATAATATGCCAAAAGTTAATAAAAATATATTGATTTTTACTGCTGGTTTACTTTGGTCAAGTATAGGTATTTTTCTAATTTACAGAGCCTCAACTTGGTTTTGTTTATTAAATGTAGTAGAACTTGCCTTATCAATAATTGGCGGAATATTTTTGGGAATTGCTATCTCCTTTTTCAAATTTTCGAAACTTGCTCAGGAAAACATAAATAGAATAAATCTTTATGATAAAAAAGTGTGTTTCTGGGCATTTCAAAAATGGCAAACTTATTTTTTAATCATTTTCATGATTTCTCTCGGCATTTTTATGCGAAAAACTTCTTTTGTTCCAAAATATCTTCTCACACCAACTTATATTGGAATAGGATTCGCTTTATTTCTTGCAAGTTTCAAGTATCATACATTTCTTTATAAAAACCGCACGAAAGATTGTTTTTTAAAAGTAAAAAAGATTAATCTGATTTTGTTTACAGCTATTATTTGGTTTTGGGCAGGATTTATATTATGGTACCGAGCATACACATGGCTTCATTTAGTTACTGATACACAATTCTCAATTTCTGTAATTATTGCAATAATTATTGCAGTAATTAAAGTGTATTTTATATTTCGAAAATTAACTCTAAACAATATTCAACGAATATCAAATTTCGAGCAAGAGTGCATAAGCATTTTTAAATTTCATTTAATAAAAGACCAAATATTAATTGTAGTAATGATATTGTCCGGCTATTTATTAAGAAATCTATCATTCGTTCCAAAATACGTTTTAATGCCAATTTATATGGGGATTGGTTTTGCAATGTTTTATTCATCATTATTATACATACTACACATTACAAATTATTTTAAGCAAAAAAAAATATGAGAAAATTTATTCTTCTGCTAAGCATCATATCTTCAATAAGCATATCATATTCTCAGGTTGGTGGATTATCAGCATCTAAATTAGGTACTCTTTGCGCAGATGTTGTTCCTGTGCAGACTATAGAATTTGAACCATTTTTTGAGTTTTCATCAACTTCCAATATTTTTGACAATAATGGTGAGAAAAAAGCTCTCTTTTCGACAAAAGACAGTATTCAATTTTTTTCATCAATGGGTTTTAGGTTTAGTTATGGTTTATTCAAGAATTTTGAAATTGGTGTTTCCTTGCCGGTTGATGTAAGTACAATAAGTTTTGGTGCAAAGTACAAATTGCCTTTCGAGAGGAAATTTTCCGCTGGATTATTAGCCGGATATAATACAATAATCGGAAATTCGGTATATCAGAAAAAAAAATCTATTTATGCTGAAACACCTGCTATGATTGCCGGAATAATTACTACTTATGAATTTTCTGATAAATTTAGCTTCGACTTTAATGCACAATTTCATAAGCATATTTATACCATAATTGGAGGTCATAATTATGGATATTCCTTAAGTTCTGATTTTGGTTATTATATAATCGAAGATGTAAATTTTATTATAGGTGCGAATTATTCTCAAAATAAGTTTGACGATATAGGGAATGATTCATATTTGCTTACTATTAATCCCGGAATAGCCATAGAAAAAGCCAAAAATTTTATTTTAGTACTAAATACTCCACTCAGCCTTTTAGGCAAAAATGAATACAAAACAAGTGGTTTCGGTTTAGCTTTAACTATCATGTTAGATTAGAAACACTAAAGAATTACAAAACAAATGCAGAAAATTTTATTAGTTGATAAAAGTAACAAACCAATTGGCGTAGAGGAAAAAATGAGAGTTCATAAAATTGGTCTTTTACATCGGGCATTTTCAATTTTAATATTCAATAATCAAGGTGAAACACTAATTCAAAAAAGAGCTGCCAATAAATATCACTCTCGAGGTCTGTGGTCGAATACTTGTTGTAGTCATCAGTCTGCAGGTTCGTCTTTGCTGGAGCAAATTCATATTAGATTAGAAGAAGAAATGGGATTTGATTGTGAATTGAAATGGTGCTATGATTTTTCATATAATCATACACTTTCGAATAATCTTATTGAAAATGAATATGATATGATTTATGTTGGAAAATATAATGCAAATCCAGTAATTAGTGGTTCTAAGAAAACAGGCAATTTTTATAAAACAATTTATTTTTGATGATATTTCTATTTTCTTTCATGCAGTAAATGCTTTTGTATTAAACAAATGAAAAAAATAGAAATATCCCAAAAAGAGATGTTTTTAATTTTGAACTGTTTTCTTAGAGGCACTAATTAATAGAGAAGAAGTTTCTGATTACAAATGGATTTCTATTGAAGACTTAAAAACAGCCATCTCTGAAAATCCTAAAAAATATTCATATTGGTTTCAAATAATAATTAATAATAGGAATTTTTGTAATCTGAACAAATAAAACCTTTTTTCATATCTACTTTACGACTTTAGATTCCGCCCTTTTGGTGCTATTTGGATTTATCGAAACACTATAGGTGTTTAATCAATAACCAAGTCTGTAAGGTTTGGAGATAAAAGCATGAAATGCCTTTAATATCCGAAGGTACGTAATCATTATTCAAGAAAACACTTAGCCATTTTTAAACTCGTAAAGTAGAACTAAATAATTCCTTTTTAATCTTTGTGCCACTTTGTGCTTCTCTGAGCAACTTTGTGTAATAGCTGTCTCACAAAGAACCACAAAAGCCCCGAAAGCTATTGGGGCTAATTTTCACAGAGAAAGCTTATTATTAACTTCAAGTATCCGACACTGAATAGTTACAACAAATGAAAATTTGAGTTGATGCTCAGAAGGAAATCTCTCAGGGATGGGATTATAGGAAAAATGACAAAAATAGTTTGCTGACTAATAGAATTCTTTTATTTTTGCAATTGTATAATTAACATTTAATTAATGTATAGCAAAGTCAACAAATATTAGGACATGAATCCCTGCAATCGTCCCTTCGCTATCAAACACATGCTTTTTTGCCAGCACACACTTTAGTGCAAATTGACAGACTGGAACTAAAATGAAAGTAGTATTTTAGATGAATTAATTTAATAATTGAGAGAAAAACCAAAATATGAGTCTATTTCAAAAATCGGTAGAAAAGAAATACTTAAACGACCTTGATTCGACTTTAATCGACAAGAAATACGCTGATTTTCAAGACTATTTTGGTAATCCTGAGAGACAGGAAAACATTAGAAACTCCAAAGAAGAACAATTTCAGGAAGGATTTTTACGGGAACTGTTTGTAAATATTTTGGGTTACACTTTAAATCCTGAACCCAATTTTAACCTGACTACTGAATTAAAAAACATTTCGAATAGTAAAAAAGCTGATGGTGCAATTTTAAAAGGAAAAGAAGCAACCGCAATTATTGAATTAAAGGGAACGAATACAACCGATTTAGATAAGATTGAAACTCAGGCATTCGGTTATAAGAACCATCATCCGAAATGTATTTATGTAATTACGTCAAACTTCGAGAAGCTACGTTTTTACATACAAAATGCAGTTGACCATATTGATTTTGATTTATTCAAACTAACAAAAGACCAGTTTGCCCTTATGTGGCTTTGTTTGGCAAAAGACAATTTGCTAAACGATTTGCCACTAAAAATCAAAGATTCATCGGTATTGCAGGAAAAGACCATTACTAAAAAATTATATGCCGATTATTCGAAGTTTAGGAACGATTTATTTGAAAATATTAAACAAAATAATCCTGAAAAAGACAAACTTCTTGTATTTAAAAAGGTTCAAAAGCTATTGGACCGTTTCCTGTTTATTTTCTTTGCCGAAGACAGACAATTATTACCTCCAAATTCAATTAGCGAAATTATTAAACAATGGAAGCAACAAGCAGATTGGGGAGATGATGTGCGTTTGTATGACAGGTATACAAAGTATTTCCATTTATTGAATACTGGATGGAAAGGTAAAAAACATGAGATATTTGCCTACAACGGTGGATTATTTGCTCCTGATGATGTATTGGATAGTTTGAAAATTGATGATGATGTATTAGACCAAAACACCTTAACTCTAAGCGGCTATAATTTTAATCCTGAGCTAATAGATAATAGTAAACATGAAAATGTAATTGATGTAAATATTCTCGGACATATTTTTGAGCATTCGTTGAGTGAGATTGAGAATGTGCAAGCTGAAATAGCCGCGACATCGGAGCATGCTCCGATGTCGAAACAGGAAACTGTTTCGAAGCGCAAAAAAGACGGTATTTTTTACACGCCAAAATACATTACCAAATACATAGTTGAAAATACGCTTGGCAAACTTTGCAATGAAAAACGAACTGAACTACAGATTATTGACGAAGATTTTGCCAAAGGGCGAAAGAACCGTAAAAAGGACACCATAAAATCACTCATCAAGAAATTGGACGATTACCGAAGTTGGCTTTTAACTTTAACTATTCTCGACCCTGCATGTGGTTCGGGGGCTTTTTTGAATCAGGCGTTGGAATTTCTGATTATCGAACACCAAAAAATTGACGAACTCAGGGCGCAGCTTCTTGGTGGCGGATTGGTTTTTTCGGACATTACTACCGACATACTCGAAAAAAATATTTATGGCGTTGACCTAAACGAAGAATCGGTTGAAATTGCCAAACTCTCGCTTTGGTTGCGTACTGCCCAAAAAGGAAGGAAGCTAAACACACTTAGTAACAATATTAAATGTGGGAACTCACTAATTGACGACCCCAAAATTGCAGGAGATAAAGCTTTTAATTGGCAAAACGAGTTTTCAAATATATTCAAGAAAAAAGAGAAGAAGGCTTGGCATATTACAACGGCAACACATAATTCGCGATATTCGCAGCGCATGTTTGATAACTATGTAAAACTTGGAGAGCCTGTTTGGTTATCGGAGAAAGAAGAAATTATTGTTACAGAAACCATTGCAGAAATCGCAGAGAAAGATAAACTGAATATTGTTGACTACAATATTTGTGGCGACCATGCACATATACTTCTGGTGTGCGAGAAAGAAGAACTTCCGAAAATAGTGCAGAAAATAAAGGCAATGTCGGCAAGGGCGTGCAACATTGCGATGGGGCGTACTATTCCTAGGACATCGGAGCATGCTACGATCCATCCTGACAAAGATATACCGGCAACGCTGGAGCATGCTCCAGCGCATTCTGCCGGAAAAACTGTAGAAAACGGGGAGCATGCTCCCCATCGTGGAAAAACACAGTTCCATCTATGGACAAAAAAATTCAACCAAAACGAAATAACATCAACCGAACAATTTGACAATACAATTGCATACATAAAAAATAATCGTCAAAAACACCAACTCCCCGAAAACAAAGAGTTACAAACGCTAATTGATAAAATATGCTGCACCCACAATCATGCATTTCGCACTGAATACACAGGCGGTTTTGATGTGGTGATTGGAAATCCTCCGTATGTGCAATCTCATTCTATTTCAGAATCGGAGAAAGAATTTATCTACAAAGAATTTAAAACGGTAGAATATCAAATAAATACTTACGGCGTTTTTGTTGAACAATTTATTAAACTTTTAAAAATCAATTCATTTTACAGCTTGATTATTCCCAATTACTGGCTCTCAACAAAATTTGACAGATTACTCAGAAAAAATGTATTTATTGAAAACCATGCGATTGAAGTAATCAACACTTACGAAGTTTTTGAAAGTGCAACAGTTGACACATTAATTCTGACAGGACAAAAAGTAAAAAACACAAATCCAAAAACTTCATTTTATTCTATTTCGAAAAATTGTAAAACTATTGAAGAACGCCTAAATGCAATTAACCTGAGAATTTGGGAATACTCCGAAGAAAAACAATTTGCAAATGGAGATGAAGAAAATACAATCAGTTTTAATAAAGAATTGAAACTATCAGGGAATAGAACTTTAGGTGAATTCTTTTCAATGTTTCAGGGGATGAAACCCTATGAAAAGGGAAAAGGAAATCCACCGCAAACAAGGGAAATGATGAATGAAAAAGTTTATCATTCAAAAACTAAAATTGATGAAACATATTTTCCATTATTAGGAGCAAAACACATCCATCGACATTTTTTAGTACCTTTTACCGAATACATAAAATACGGCAAAAATCTTGCTGCACCTCGCAAACCAGAAATTTTCGAGGGAGAAAGGATTTTAATCAACCGTATTTTATCGAAAAATAAAATAGATGGGATTTTACTTTCTGAAACCTACATCAACAACACCGATGTTTTTAATTTAATCCCACTCGAAAAAAATGTAATTTCGATTAAAGTATTATACGCTTTAGTTGTTTCAAAACTTTGTGCTACCTATTTTAAAAGAGCCAATGTAAACTTAAACCGAAATGCTTTTCCAAAAATAAATGTAAATACATTGGAAGCTTTCCCCATTCCCGAAATTTTACCTGAAATTCAAACCCAAATTGAATTACAAATTAATACAATCATTTCAAAGACCTTAGAATTTCAAAAAAGAAAATCAAAATTTATCGAACTCGTAAAAGATAATTTGGCAATAACCATAATTTCGAAAAAAACGGATGCTTTTTACGACTTTGATTTTAAGAGTTTTCTTTCAGAATTGAAAAAACAAAAGGTTACTCTTTCGTTATCTGACCAATCTGAATGGAAAGATTTCTTTGAATCTACAAAATCAGAAATAAACCAAATCCAATCCGAGATAGAAAAAACCGACAAAGAAATTGACCAGATGGTTTATGAGTTGTATAGTTTGAGTGATGAGGAGATTAAAATTATTGAAACAGTATAACAGTATTTATGAGTTTAATAAAACGAAAAGTCGGAAGAAATGATATTTGTCCATGCGGAAGTGGATTTAAATACAAAAAATGCTGTATGAATAAGAACGAGGATTCTAAAAGTGAGGACAAAGAGTTTTCTATTCCCGAAATTCTTTCCCTTCTAAAAACCGCCCTTGAAAACTTAAATATTGTAAATAAAGAAGTATCAAATATTGCTGTAAAGAAAGTTGATTTACTGAATAATAAAACTTTGGAATGCCAATTTTATGCAAAATCAAATAATTCAATTGATGTAAAGATTGAAATTGGTACTGTCATGGGAGCATTAAATGGATTTTTTAAAGATGATTCTTTCAAAAATATGATACTTGATTATTATGCAGTCCGTGCTTTTAATAATGAAGACTCAGAATTAATGTATGTTATATCATCTAAAGATGCAGCAGCTTTGGTGGGACAAGGCAATTCAGTGGATTGGATGAAAAGTTCAATATTTCAGGAAAACACAAATGATTATAGACTAAGTGTAGCAAAGAAACAAATATCTGAGATTGAGAATGCATTAAGGGAAGTAATTGTTGACAGATTAACAAAGAAACACGGAAAAGAATGGTTTATTAATTCAGTTGGTAAAAAACTAAGCGAAAGTGTAATCGGAATTTATAGTAATCAATTTGGTGGAGAAACTAAGGATGGAGAAATTTTGATTAAATACACATTTGTTTTACAACTTAAGAAAATCATTTGTACTAACTGGAAAGATTTTTCTGATTTGTTTTCTAATAAGAATCGATTTGAAAAAGTAATAACTGAACTGAACTTGATTAGAAGAGAAGAAGCCCACAATAGAAATATTACTACTAAGGATTTAGAAAAATTAAAGGAGATATATGAGTTCATTCTAATTGGAATTACTGAAAAATATCCAGACATCCTTCCTCATTTTCTGATTGACAATTGGAAAATTCAAATAAAAGAAATCATGTTAAGCAATAAGCTTGAAATGATATATACTGATGATGAAATTCAATCAGAAACAAATAATGAATTGAAGCTTGTAAAAACTGTTTTGAATTTACAAATGCTAATTAAACACATTAATGACAAAGAATTAAAGCTTAGGAGTGTTGTTGTTCCTGTTCAAAAGCTTAATATCCATAATGAATTGATTAATGTTTTAGAAAGATATCGAATATTACATGAAGAATTAGTTGAATGTGGTAAAACGGGTGTTCTGAAAGTAGTTCAAGATAAACAAAGAGAAATTGCATTATGCAAAAAAACTATGGATGACTTTGTTGAAAAATTTCTATTACATGAATCATAAATTGATTCATTACAACTGAAAATAGTTACAATTTGAAAAGTATTTAAAATGACCAACTCAGAACTACTACTATACCAAACCGAAGACGGACAAACCAAAATTGATGTCCGATTGGAAGAAGAAACCGTTTGGCTTTCGCAGGCGCAAATGGTAGAGCTTTTTCAAACCACCAAACAGAATATTAGCCTACATATAAAAAACATATACGAGGAAGGCGAACTGGACGAAATTTCAACTGTCAAGGATTACTTGACAGTTCAAACCGAAGGCAAGCGCAAGGTTCAGCGGAATATTGCTACTTATAATCTCGATGTAGTTATTTCAGTTGGTTACAGGGTAAAGTCGCATCGTGGTACACAATTTCGGATTTGGGCAACTAAACAATTAAAAGAATATATAGTTAAAGGTTTTGTTCTTAACGATGAAAAACTAAAAGAAACAGGACACACCAACCAGTACTTCGAGGAACTGTTTGAGCGAATTCGGGATATTCGTAGTTCCGAAAAGATTTTCTACGCAAAAGTCAGGGATATTTACACTACCGCAATTGACTATGATGCGTCAACAGAAGAGAGCCAGTTGTTTTTCAAGTCGGTTCAAAACAAAATGCATTGGGCAATACATGGTCATACTGCATCGGAGATAATTTCAAAACGTGTCGATTCTGAAAAACAGAACATGGGCTTAACAACATGGAAAAATTCACCAAAAGGAAAAATCAGGAAAGCAGATGTTTCCATTGCCAAAAACTACCTGAGAGAAGATGAATTGAAAGATTTGAACTTGATTGTTGACCAGTATCTTTCGTTTGCCGAACTTCAAGCCCGAAACCGTAACCCAATGTATATGAGTGACTGGCTTAAAAAATTGCACGATTTTATGACACTCAACGACAGGGAGATTTTGGAACATGCAGGAACAATTTGGGCAAAATTGGCAAAAGAATTGGCAGAAGCGGAATACGAAAAATATCGAAAGAAAATGATTGATTTTGATGATGCGAAAGAGATTAAAGAGTTAGAAGCAGGACTAAAAAAATTGGAAAATAAAAAAGGAAAAAAATAAGATGATTCCAACCCACACCGTCCCTTCGCTTTCAGGTACATTGGCAAAACGCACAAAGCCAACGCAAAAACCAAATTTTGTCAAAGAGCCGTCCAGCCCGTCCCACTCCACCGCCATGACCATGAAACATTGCAGTAGTATTGAAACCTTTGAGATGGATGGAAGAAAACAGCCAGCATATAACACAGTGTCATATGTCATTGGGCAGAAAGTTGTATATTGAAATGTGAAAGCATTTAATAAAACTTTGTGAAAGGCAAAGTGCTGTTAGACTTGGAAAAGTATGCACGCTTGAAAACCCTTGCGAAAGTTCAATGAAGAACTCTATCGGTAAGCCGTATGAGGGAAAACTTCACGTACGGTTTGATGAAGGGGGTACTGATAGTCTAACTAATTTTATTATCTTTGTAGAAAAAAAAATTATGAATAGGCTATCAGGCTCTACTCTACTGCCACATTAAAAAATGACTGAGAAACTAAACGGAACACCAATTTCAGGAGAATATGAAGAAATCCTGTTTGACTTGCCAGGACCTTGGCGAGAACAGGTTTGGCATTACGTAAAGTTCACAACAAAAGACGGACTTGAATGGGTTGGTGGTTTCAGAGAAAAGGACAACCACAATTTCTTAGTCGCTGAATTAGAAAGTAATGGAATTGTATGTGTTGTTTCAGGTGGACACGGATACTTAGTTGACTTTGAAAGAAAACAGAAAATTAAAGACCTTGAAACGGACACAATAATCGACCTGACCACAGACCCAAATACCGAATCATTCTACATTTCTCGTTGGTGGGACTTAAAAATGGTTGATAGAGAACTTAACGAGATTGACATTCAAATTCCGATTGACTGTGATGGAATTTTCTTCAAGAAAAAAGTAGGACGAGAACTGAATTTAGAAATTGAAGAAATTGGTGCTGAATTAATCAAAAACCAAGATTACTACGTGGACTTGGACGAAAGAAAAATAAAAAAACGTGGCACAACAATGCATAAAAGTAATGGCGGAGAAAGTGCTAAAACAGAAGTTAATACTATTAATAAACGTAAGTCTTGGCTGAAAAGACTGTGGTCTTAAAACCGCCACTACTCTTATGCGAGACGTTGGTGTGCCACGATGCTGAGTTAATCCAGCAGGTGCAAATCCTGTCAGGGCAATTGGCTGTTCACCCTGAAGAAAAGCGAACAGATAAGTCTGTGAGGATGATGCTGAAGCTTCGTTCTTTCAAATAATCAAGCCGTAATGCGTTGTGCGTGAACCCGCAGTTGACTCGTCCTAAAATAGGTTTACACCAAAAAGTGTAAAAATGGATAAAAAAAGTAAAGTTATTTTAGGATTGTCATCAGGAAAAATACTTAGAAAGCCGAGCAAATATTTTTCAGATGAAGAAAAACATTTCATTATTC
>JABHKC010000127.1 GCA_018692315.1 Bacteroidota bacterium
ATCATAAATATTACAACTATTGGGCCAACCCATTTTACTGGTACCTTAGGAAAATCCCATTTGAAAACTTTAAATAACATATAAAACACACCGAGAGCTAAACCAGGAACACCTAAGCTGATAAATATTTTAAAAAGATTTAATTCCATGATAAATATAAATTGGTTAGCAGGCTTTTTGATTTCCGATTATTCACTCTGAATCCTCCGTGGTAACGAATGATCTACAAAAACCGGCCGATGTCCTATTTCTATATTTGGTCTCTTTACTTGTCTTTTAAAATTGCCTGATAATACATTAGATGTCGTTTAATAATTTTTGCTAAGTCCCCCTCTTTTGCCATTTGATCCAATAATTGATCGAATTCATACAACAAATGAATATTTTCTGGTGACGATTTAGGAAATATTAAATGAAGAGGCCCTTCACCAAAAGATTTTTCTATAAATTTAAAATAGATATTGGTTCCGAATTCATTATTTATGATCCCTTTAGCTTCAAATTCATTGGCTAAAACAATATCAACCTCACCTCTCTTTAACATATGAAAACAATTTTTCATTTCTTTCGGTCGCTTTAAAAAAATAATGTCTTTATCAACCAGGTGTTTAATTTTAGTTATAGAATACCCTTCTGGCCTGCACACCATTAATCCACTCAAATCTTTTTCTTGATTGTATTCAATAGTGGAGTCGTTTTTTGTGAACCCTCGCAGCAAAATGTTGAATAATGGTTTGGAAAAGTAGAATTCCTCTTCTCTATCTTTGTTTTTTAGGTAAGGAAATGTTGCAACAAATTCTCCTTGTTTTGTAGCCTCATATCCATGTTTCCAAGACCAGAAACTCAACTCAACCTCTTTTCCCATTTTTTTAAATATTTTTTCTACAATTTCTGTCAACATCCCATCACTTGGCAACTTTTCATCTGTAAATGGTATATAGTGCCTGACCGAAAAATCATATAATGAGTAATTACAAGCTATTACATGTGATTTCCCAAACGAATAATTTTACTTTTACTTGCTTTTTTACTTAACGTTTTACTTGACTATTTGCATATAATTTGTTATTAATTATCTGTTTTTCTTTTGGAAAAAAGTTTCTTTACTATTTACTTACTATTGGCCACTATATTACTAGTAAGTAAAAAAACTCAAAGATTTTTATGGAGTATTTTATGCGAAAAGTCATTGATCTACAAGCAAGTCTTTTTTGTCCTACAATAGACCAAATAAAATTTGATCTCTATTCAAGGGATGAAATTCCGGAACTTTTAATGGGATTACAAGCGATTTATAAAGATAAAGAGGCTCGGGAAGCAATTTTTGAACTACTGATGCAGTTAGTGATAAGCAAAGAAATTAATCCTGAAAAGGGTAGAAAAGGAATGGATTTGTGGACAATATTCGTATTAGGGAATTTGCGTTTGAATTGTAATATTGATTTTGACAAATTGCATGAATTAGCCAATGAGCATAGAACATTAAGAATGATGATCGGACACGGGCCGTTTGATGATAAAAGATATCCCTTGCAAACGATAAAAGATAATGTGAGCTTACTTACTCCTGAGATACTTGCTAAAACTAATAAAATTATAGTTGACTTTGGCCACAAAATAGTTGGGAAGAAAACTGATGAACCATTAAAAGGCAGTTGTGATTCTTTTGTTTTGGAAACAGATGTTCATTTCCCAACAGATATCAGCATTTGCTTTGATGCAGTCCGCAAGACCCTTGAAACTATAGGAACTCTTTGCGGTATTTTGGGAATACCAGGGTGGCGTGAAAACCAAAACAATATTAGGAAAGTAAAAATAAAACTTCGAAAAGCATCCAAGCTCAAAAGAAGCTCATCAAAAAATGAAGAAAAACAAGAGCAAAAAGATCAACAGATAAAAGATGCTCATGAGGATTATATTGATTTATCAGAAAGTTTTCTGGACAAAGCGCAAGAAACAATCAATCTCATCAATATTTCCGATTGTCCCATTTCACAAGCCAACGTTTTTCAAATTCAAGAATATATTAATCATGGAAATAGACAAATAGATCAGATACGTAGAAGAGTTATTAACGGTGAAAGCATTCC
>JABHKC010000128.1 GCA_018692315.1 Bacteroidota bacterium
CAAATTGAATATCAATTTTTATTTTCAAAAAATAATTTGTATTTTTCAAATTTTTCTTGAACATCAAGGTGGGTGTCCGCATACGCTTATGCTGGGCACACACAGCACCTAATAGCACATGGCCGCATTAAGGTCACTAAGAGAAATGATTAGTAAATTAAACATAAAGGAAATCAACATAAATTTGAGTAGTGAACGGCCACGTGCCATAGCTGCGGGACGTTGTAGGGCATTAAAAAATGACAGAGCTAGTAGAAATAGAATTTGATGAAAATATAGTTAATAAGTTCCTCGATATTGATGGAAGCTTAAGAGATATTTATGTCAATGATACTGATATAAATGATTGGATACTGATTTATAGTTCATTATTAAAATCAGAATACTCACTATCATATTCAAACAATCATGATGTTCAAGAGCTACCTAAAAATGCAGAGTTGATTTTTAATGAGACAGAGGTTTCTCATATTTTGAGAATTAAAGAGGAAAACATAATTTTTAATACTCATTTTTTTATAAAAGAGCAGGTTGAGTTTGATTTGAATCCGGGAGATTTTGTTGCAATTGACCAATCGAAAATATTAGTTGATTTTATGCATTACCTATCTAATGTCCTCAATAAGGAGGTTATAATGACTCCAGAAAACAGTGAGGAATTTATATTGATTAAAGTATTTCCTCGAAATAAAAATATTTTTATCAAACAATCATGAAGTATAAAAACTACAATTCCGCCATTCACAACTTTGCTCATTCATTTATGAGTATTGATTATATAAAAAGTGGTCGACTTGCTATAAATGTTCTGATTGATTTAAATAATAATGGAATTGAACCAAAAGCTGATTACGATTTCTTAAAAAAGAAAATTGAACCAAAAGAAGCTGATTCAAGGGAAAGTAGACAGTTGCTAAATGATTATATTGACTGGTTACCTGAGCATTTTCAAAGCCATGATTGTGATTTGACTGCATTGGAAATTCTACAAATAAGTATCTGGACTGATTTTGACAATACAACAATGCCTCAAGGAATGAATGATAGTGTTGAATTTACCATTAAGACTAAAACAAGATGGAAAGCAACTGATAAAGATGTGCAGATTATAGAAATACAGCAAACAGAGATAATTAAAAGGACTTATTTAAAACTGAGAATACCAGAGATAGAGTAAAAACGCCCTACAACAATGTATAAAAAACATAAGTGGCTCAGCGGTTTACGAAAGTTTAGTGCATGTAATCAGCTCCGCCAAATCTGCGATTTGACGGGTTTGTTTAATATTTTGAATTTGTGTCAAAACGCAAATTTGGCTCAGTGCAACACTTAAGAATATAAAAATCGAGTAGGCGGCTGATGGCAGAATAGCCACCAGTACACCTCTCACACCACTTAGGGTACGGGTCTTCCCGATAGGAAATCGGGATAGGCTGAACTTAGCGGTTCATTAAATAAAAGAAAATTTGAGTTGATACTCAGATGGAAAAGTTCTTCGAGAAAATTGAAAATGTTGAGAAAAGGAAGTGAAGGTTTTTAATAGATTTTTGCAATACTTTTCTTGTTTCCTTGCTCGGAATGGTTGCTCACTATAAGCAATTTTTGCATTTGTCAACATTTCTGACAATACTTTTTAGAAAATTCCATTTTTTCTCCATCTTTACATCTTTTAAAATTAATAAAAACGTTCTTGTGAGAATATTACTGAATTAGCTGGCTTGGGTTTAGTTCAACATCTTAGCAAAAACAAAAATCATAATCAAACCAACAGAAATACATATTGTTCCTAATATACCTTCTCCAGTTCGACTACAGGAATATGGTGTCGGTATTTTTAATGCAGTTTTTACGAAATCAGCACTAAAAAAAGCGATAAAGAAAAAGTTCGTAATGGTTAATGATGCTATTGCAAGTTCGGCTACATTAATAAATGGAGGTGAGTGTATAAGCTTATCCATTCCAAAAGAAGTCAGCCCGAATAAGAAACTGGTATTTCAGCTTAAAGTTTTATTTGAAGATGATTATTTTGCAGTGATTCATAAACCTGCTGGTATTTTGGTTAGCGGCAATAGCTTTAAAACCGTTGCCAATGCCTTAGCTCAAAACATTCAACGAAGCAATCTTCCTGATGCAACAAAACCTCAGCCTGTTCATCGCATAGATTATGCAACCACAGGTATTTTATTGGTTGGAAAAACGAGTAGTAGTATTCGTGCTTTAAATAAAATTTTTGAGGATAAAAAGGTTGAGAAAACATATTATGCAGTTACTATTGGCGAAATGAAGGATAGAGGAGAAATAACTTCAGAAATAGAAGGTAAGAAATCACAATCGAACTATAAATTAATAGAGTCTGTTTCCTCAAAAAGATTCGGCAAACTCAATTTGGTTAAATTGAAACCTCAAACAGGCCGAAGGCATCAATTGCGAAAACATCTGTCCGGTATAGATAATCCAATATTGGGAGATAAAGAATATGGAATTGACAATTTAATTTTAGGTGGCAAGGGTTTGTATTTGCATGCCTATTCGTTAGATTTTGTACATCCATTTACAAACAAACGAATCTATTTCAAAGATGAAATTCCTCAAAAGTTTAAGAAAATATTTAGTTCAAATATGCTGAAACTTTTGCCAACACCTGAGAATATAAAAACATCGTAAAACTACTGTGCCCAACTTCCAGATAAAAAGTCGGTATTGAACTAAACACAAGCCAGCCGTCTTATAGTGAAGAATTTGGCTTATATGTGTTTTTAATAATTTGGGGATTTGTTGAGGGACGAAATCTACCTGCCAAATATCATTTTCATTTTCACTTAATATGACTAACTTTAGCGAGATTTAAAAAAAAGAAATGAAATATTTTGGCACTAAAATTTCGACAATTGTTTGCATATTATGCTTTACGTTTCAGAGTTTTAGTACAAATACTGATAGTTTAATAAATCTGCTAAGTCCAGACTTATCCGAAAAAAACTTCGAAATACTGTACAAACTTTTTGTGGCGAATGTTAAGCAAAACCCTGATACAGCTCTATATTATTCACTATCGTCCCTGAAAGTTGCTCAGTTTTACAAAAAAGATTCACTCCTTGCCAGAGCATATCGCAATGTGGCAATTTCATATCAGTTCTTAAATGAGTATGATAAAGCCATAGAACCACTCGAAAAAGGATTGGAGCTATGGAAAAAAATGAACAATTCTTACCGTATTGGGCTTTCATATCAAGACCTTGGAGTGTGCCATGGGCTTTTGGGAAATAAGAGTGAAGCTTTATCAAATTATCTAAAGTCTATTGAATATTTAAGCAAAACCCCAAATAAGAGTATCCTTATAATATCATATCAAAAGATTGGCTATATTCAAAAAGTTCAGGCAAATTATGATGTAGCCCTCGATTATTATCTAAAAGGGCTGAAAATTGCTGAAGAAGCTAATTTAATAGAGAAGCAAGGCAGTATGTTAAACAGCATTGGGAATATTTATATCAAATTATCAAATAATGATTTAGCAATGCAGTATTTCAGAAAAGCATTGCTGAAAGCAAAAGAAATAAACAATTTAAAGGATATAGCTTCCGCATTGAACAACATTGGTTTAGTTTACACAAATTCAAAACTTTATGATAGTTCCTTGAAATACTATAATGAAGCTCTTGAAATAAATAATAAAATTCCAGATTGGAAAAACTTTTCAATAAACTTAAACAATATAGGTACTATCTATAAGTATCAAGGAAATAGTGAAACCGCCTTGGAATACTTTTTCAAGTCCTTAAAAATCAGAGAACAAAAAGTCTATACAGGCTCACTTACATTTCCATACAACAATATAGGTGATATTTATATTTCCATGAATAAATACGATGACGCACTTAAATATTACAATAAGAGTCTTAAAATTATATTAGAAAGATCTGATACTGAAAAAGCCGCCGAAATTTACGAAAAACTATACCGTGCATATGAACTAAAACAAAACTATAAAACTGCCCTGAAATACCATAAACTTTATAAAACTTTTAATGATACAGTTTATAATGAAGAAATGAATAAAGCAGTTATTGAGCTGCAAACCAAATACGAAACAGAGAAAAAGGGAAAAGAGAACAAGCAATTGCAGTATGAAGCAGAAATGCAGGAAAACTCGAAACTAAGATTCATGTATATTTCCGGCTTTCTGACAGTGATAGTTACTTTGCTGATTATCTTGTTCTATTCTAAAACAAAAAGCTCAAAAAAGAATCGCTTATATTTCGAGAAAGAAAAAGCTCTGAATCAAGCCTTAAAAAAAACAGCAGATACTGAGAAAAAAAGATTAGAAGAATTGGTCTTTGCAGAAAAAAAAATAAACAATCTGCAAAAAGACAAAATAGATTCGAAAAATCGGGAAATGGCTGCTACATTAATTACTATACATAATAAGAATCAGACTTTAGCAAAAATAAAAGACGAAATCGAATCTCTTCAAAAATCTGCCTCACTCGAAAAAACTTCAGTGCAAAAGCTGCTAAATGCTATTGATAATAACAAATTGTTTGAAGAAGATTGGAACCAGTTTAAAAAACAATTTGAAGAGGTTTATCCCGGGTTTTTCAATAAATTATCAAAAAGATGTCCGAGCCTTACTAACCACGACCAAAAACTTTGTGCTTACCTACAAATTAACATGAGTACTAAAGAAATTGCAAATTTACTGAACGTAACAGCCGCAGCAATTAATAAAAGCAGGCAAAGACTAAGAAAGAAACTAAAAATGGACACAAATGAAGATTTTGTTAGCTTCCTGCTCGAAATTTGACCTTCAAAATCGGGGTAAAATATTTGATGTCCTACCAAAATACAGTAAAATTTAGTTGTCTTACATTTCGTTAAAATTTTCACAAATCTTATATTACTTATTTTAAGCCATTTATACTGCCGTTGGAATATGTTTTCGATAATGGTTGTCCTACTCACAGATAGTCATATTTCCGAAATTGTCCTACCATTGTCCTATCAAATTACTTGACTTAGCTCCATTTTGAGCGTACTTTTATATGAAAATTGTAAATATGAAAAAAGTGCATTCAGATATAGTAGTTAGCGGCAGAATTTTTAACATAGGTTTTACTTTCCTTGTATTAAAAAATGCAGAGAAGCATAATTTGTTGGGCAAAACAAAATATCTGGATGAAAACCGAATAAAAATTGAAGTTGAAGGAGCTGAAGAAGAAGTCGAAAAATTTATTGAATGGTGCAAATCCGGAATCCCTGAAGCCAATGTAAATAATGTATTAGCGACAATAGGAGATTTCAAAAACTATAATGATTTTTTAATAACCGATTAAATATTAAGTGAGTGTAAATAATTTATTAATTAAAATTTAGATTGTTATGAAAACTAAGAAAATTACATTATTAATTGCTTTTTTGTTATGTATCTCAACAGCGGGAATGTATGCTCAAAAGCAGACTGTTAAAGGAAATTCCGACCCGAATGAAGCAAAACTTGTTGCTCCACAGATTAAACTACTATCGTCCGATAACGAGACATCTGTAATAAGTTTTTCTTTCAGCAATTTCGATTTCAGACAAGTTGAAACAAGCAGAGGCTTGGTTCAAATTCCCATTCTTCCGGATGCTACCCCAATGCTTGTGAAAGATGCACCAGATTTGCCTAAACTAACAAGATCGGTAATTATTCCCGACAAGGCCGAAATGCAGGTTGAAGTAGTTTCTGAGCAATACCTCGACTATCCAAATATTGAAATTGCACCGTCAAAAGGTAACTTGACCAGAGATATCGACCCGGCAAGTATTCCTTATAATTACGGAAAAGTATATTATGAAAATGAATTTTTTCCAAAGGAAATTGTAAATCTTAGAAAACCATATATTCTTAGGGATTATAGAGGACAAACAGTTGTTGTCTATCCGTTTCGATACAATCCTGTTACAAAAGTTTTGAGAGTTTATCACAATATTGTTATTAATATTTCTAAGAAAAGTGAAAACGGAATCAATAAATTTGTAAATAAAAATCCAAACATAAAACCTACATTTGAATTTGATAAAATATACAGTAATCAGTTTTTAAATTATAGTTCTCCTAAATATACACCTGTGAGCGAAAATGGAAATATGCTCATTATTTCAGATGCGTCATATCTTTCTGCCATGCAACCCTTAATAGAATGGAAAATAAAATCCGGGAGGAATGTCTATATTGTTGATGTTGCATCAATAGGTGATACAACTGCTATTAAGTCATATATACAAAACTATTATAATAATACCGGATTAACATATTTGTTGTTAGTTGGTGATGCTCAACATATTCCACCACTTTATTTAGGAGGAGATTCGGATAATGCATACGGTTTCATAAGCGGAAACGATTCCTATCCAGAAATTTTTGTTGGAAGATTTTCAGCAGAAACAGTTGCCCATGTTCAAACTCAAGTTCAAAGAGTTTTAGATTATGAAATTAATCCAGAAAGCTCATCGTGGATAAAAAATGGTATTGGAATTGCCTCAAATGAAGGAAGCGGAGATGATGGAGAGTGGGATTTTGAACATGTCAGAAATATGAATATCGACTTATTAAATTACAATTATATCTCATGTTCCGAATTATTTGATAGTACGTTTGGTGGATTAGACCTACCTAATAATCCAACTCCATTAATGGTTGCGAACGAGGTAAATTCCGGTGCAGGAGTTATTTTATATACCGGTCATGGAAGTACATATTCTTTTAGCACATCAGGATTTTCAACTATCGGTGTTAACAATTTAACAAATGTAGGAAAACTACCGTTTATTTGGGCTACTGCTTGTTTAAATGGAAATTTTAACGGGAATACTTGCTTTGGAGAAACATGGCTGCGAGCTACTCACAATGGAGAACCTACAGGAGCAATTGCAACATTAATGTCCACAATAAGTCAATTCTGGAGTCCACCCATGGATGGACAAGATGAAATGGTAGATATTCTAACGGAAAGTTATTCTAACAATATAAAACGAACTTTTGGAGGAATATCGATGAATGGTTGTATGCACATGAATGATGAATACGGAGCATGGGGAGATACAATGACAAATACCTGGAGTTGTTTTGGAGACCCATCTCTCATGCTTAGAACAAGTACTCCAATTATATTTACATCTAATCATATAAATCAATCTGAGTTAGGTCTAAGTAGTATAAATGTTTCATGTGTTTTAAATGGTGCTTCAGTTTGTATTAGTCAAAATAATCAAATTTTAGGAACCGGCACAATTAGTAACGGTTCTGCAAATATCAGTTTTAATTCGATAAGTTCTACAGATACAGTTTTTGTAACACTAACTAAATATAATTATAAACCATATCTCGGACATGTTTTGATGTATTCAAGCTATCCGGACTTTTTGATACAGTCCTCCAATATTAGTTCAAATAATATTACTTATGGCCAGACACTTACATTAAACAGTGTGCAACAATACATAGGAATTAGTTCTACACCATTCACTCCTAAAGTAGGTTATTATATTTCTTTTGACCTAAATATAGATCAAAACGACTTTTTTCTGTCTTACGACCAATCATCTTTAAGTGCAAGTCAAACCACTGAATCGGAATCTTATACTTATACCGTGTCGTCAAGCATTCCTGCCGGACCATACTATTTGATTTTTGTAGCAGATTATAACGATGTATATACCGAATCAAATGAACAAAACAATATTGATTATCATTTAATAACAATAAATAATCACGATGCAAACGGCGACCTGAATATTCAAAATAACATTGTCAGTCCAAATAATAATCTATCTCCATGGGATACCTTACATTTAAGTTATAATCTAAACTATGCTGGTACAAACAGCTCAAATATGGATGTTGAGGTCAGTTTCTATTTGTCAGATATACCTACATCAACTCTATCTATGACATATTTAGGGCAAAAAAACTCTGTAGTAAATTCATCAAACTCAAGTGCTTCTGAGTCGTTTGATGCTGTTGTGCCAGCAGGTACAGCCAACGGGAATTATTACATTATTTTCTTTGCAGATATTGATAATTTTTGGAATGAAACAAATGAAGGGAACAATGTAGAATCTACAGCAATCACTGTATTATCTTCAAATGCAGAAGATATATTTCCTACAAACCCAAGTGTTTCAAGTAGTTTAATTGATCCTGGAACAAATGTTACAGTAAGTTTTACGCAGAATTATAGCGGAACTAGCACAACATCAATAAATACTATGACAAAGTATTATCTATCAACCAATTCAACATATCAATCCTATGATATTTATTTAGGAAATTCGAGTTCATGGGTTAATGTTTTTCTTCCTACCGAAACCGTGAATTCAACTATGCAAATTCCTGCAAATACTGCTATGGGCAATTACTATATTTTAATCTATTCTGATGCTGATAATTCTTTCACTGAAACAAACGAGTTAAACAATGTTGTAGCAGTAACGATAGAAATTTCAGTTGGAGATTTTAGAGTCGAATATGAAACTGTTTCTCCTACAACTGTACAGTATGAAACAGGTTCACTAATATTCTCTTGCGATCATATATATACTGGAAATAGTACTTCTTTGATAACCTCATATTTAGGCTATTATATTTCAACTGATCAAACTCTTGATGCAGGTGATGAACATGTTGGTAGTAGTTCCTCTTCTTTTTATTACAATGATCCGCTTGAAGCCGAATCTATGACATTTGGAATATCTACCTACGATGTAGGAAATTACTATGCAATTTTCAAAGCCGATTATAATGATGATTATGCAGAAACAGACGAAGCAAACAATATTGCCGTATTACCTTTTACTATTGAATTTAATTGTACTGATGCCTTAGAACCAAACGATATTTATAGTCAAGCATATAATATTAGCACTAACACTTCATATTCAAATAGCAATTTGTGTCTTGAACAAGGCGACTATGATTGGTTTAGATTTTCTCATAATAATTTATCATATTACTTCAAAATTTCTCATTATCTAACATCAGGTTTAGGATATTATAGTTTGAATTTTACCCATAATGGCGACAATATTACAATTGAAACCTCAGCCTCATATTCGGGTTCAGGTATTTGCGATACTTATGTAGTTTTATACGATACCGATCACACTACTCCATTAGCATCAGATAACGATGGAGGATCAGGATCTTTTTCTCTAATCAATCATACACTTGGCGAAGATTTTTGGATTACAAATGAAAGTGCCACACCATCAACAGTTACTCAAGGTGGAACAATTACACTTAGTTGCGAACAGCATTATGGTGGAGCAAGCACTTCAACTGTAGCTCCTTATGTCGGTTACTATTTATCGTCCGATATTCAGGTAGATGCTAATGATATATTTTTTGGTTATGATGCCTCTCAATTAAGTGTAAGCACTACATCAAGTACTGAGTCATCAACATTTACAATTCCAACAACTACAAGTCTCGGAAACTATTACATTCTATTTGTTGCGAATTATGATAATTATTATTCTGAAAGCAATTATCAAAATAATCTTGTGCACGAGTATATAACAGTTACGGCAGCTTGCGATGACATATACATTACAAACGAAAGTGCCTCACCTACAACAGTTGGTCCCGCAAATGTGCTTACAATTTCTTGCGAACAACATTATTCAGGAACAAGCACTTCTACACTAAGTACTTATGTTAAATATTATTTATCAACGAATAATACTTACGAAACATCTGACACATATATAGGTTATGACATTTCAAGTCTGAGTGTAAACATTCCTTCAAGCACCGAAACAATTAGTTATACCATTCCTGCAAATACAAGCTTAGGAACCTATTATATTCTTTTTGTCGCCGATGCAAATGACAATGTTTCAGAGTGTAATGAAAATAATAATTTATCATATTTTGAATTTACAGTTGGCGGAAGTGTTGGAGATTTGACAGTTCAAAATTCTACTCTTAGTCCTTCGTCTGCCGCTCCGAGCGAAACAGTAAATTTAAGCTGTGAGCAGCATTACTCGGGAAGCAGCACTGTTCCAATAAATTCTTATGTAGGCTATTATTTATCGCAAAACACTACTTTCGAAAGCTCAGATGTTTTGCTTGGCATAGACTATTCAGCATTGCACGCCTCAAATACCTCCGATACCTATACAGAAACCGTTACAATCCCTGCTGGAACAATATCAGGAACATATTATATTTTGTTTTTCGCCGATCACAATAACTTGTTTCCTGAAAGTAATGAAAATAACAATATTGTTTATCAGCAAATTACTATTACTCCAGGTTGCGAAGATTTAACAATAACAAATCAGACTGCTTCTCCAAATCCAATTGCACCCGGCTCAACAATAAGTCTTTCCTGTCAGCATCAATACTCAGGAAATAATAGCAGTGCGTTTAACCCTGTCGTAAAATATTACTTTTCAAGCAACCAGACTTACGAAACAAGCGATAATTATATCGGCTATGATTATTCAACTTTAAGCGCATCAAATCCTTTTGAAGTTGAAACTATAAATTATTTAATCCCTTCAAGTACAAGTTTCGGAACCTACTATATCCTATTCGTAGCCGATGCAAATAATGTATTATCAGAATGTAACGAAAACAATAATGTTTCATACTTTGAAATCACAGTAGGCGGAAATATTGGAGACTTAACAATTCAAAATGCTTCAATAAGCCCAACTACAGTAGTTCAGGGAGCAAATGTAGATTTAAGTTGTGAGCAACATTATTCGGGGAGTAGTAGTGCAAATCTGAATTCTCGAGTTGGATTTTATCTTTCATCAAACAATACCTACGAAAGTTCCGATGATTTTCTGGGATATGAAACCTCTGTATTAAACTCCTCAAATACATCCGAAACAGAAACTATGACAGTAACAATTTCTTCAAGCATAAGTCCGGGAACATATTACATATTGTTTTTCGCAGATTATAATGATTTATATATAGAAAGTAACGAAAGCAATAATGTTACATTTGTTCAACTTACTGTTGAATCTTTTGCCTGCACCGATGCTTTAGAACCAAACAATGATTTCAGTCTGGCATATGATATTGGCACAAGTAGCTCATATGTAAATGCAGATTTATGTATTTCTCCAGCAGATGAAGACTGGTTCATATTTGATTATAACGGCTCCGACTATTTTTTCAAAGTCAAAGGATATAATAGCTCAACAGAAGGCGATTATGGTCTGAATTTCAGTATTTCAGGTGCAAGTGTTACAATTTACACTTATCAAACAGGTGATCCTATGGATACAAAAATTTACTTATACGATACCGACCATAGCACTCAATTGGCATATAACGACGATTATGGTTCTAATGCTTTTTCACAAATAAGCCATGTTTTTCCATCGAGTGCAAATGGCGATTTCACTATTCAAAATGTTTATTCCTCTGCCGGTGAAATTCTACCTTGGGACATGTTTGAGATTAGTTGCGAGCAACATTATAGTGGAACAAATTCATACACTATGAATCCAAAAGTAGGTTTCTATTTTTCTTACGATAATGTCTTAGATGTAAACGACGAATTTATTCTTTACGAACAATCTGCCTTAAGTTCAAGTGTAACTTCCGAAACTGAAACTGCATATTTATACCTTCCTTCATTTGCCGATCCGGGAACCTATTACATATTATGTGTAGCCGATTACGACAATTATTTTAGCGAAACAAACGAATCTAATAATGTTGCAGCATATCAAATAACAGTTCTCGGATATCCCGACTGGCAAGTTTGGGCATCGCCCGAAGCTCCAATGCACGAAATAGATATCCCGAGTTCTGCAACAATCACAATAGATGGTGTCGAAATCTCATATGGCGACAATGTAGGAGTATTTTTCGATTCATCAGGAACCGAGCTTTGCGGGGGTATGGATGTATTTATGGGTACAAACATCAATTTGATAGCTTATGGACAATATCAGGGAGACAATGGTTTTGCTACAGGCGAAGAATTTGTCTGGAAGATTTATGATGCCTCTGAAGATGTTGAATATTATGCAACTCCTACTTATAATACAAGCCTCCCAAATCAGGGCAATTTTGCTGTAAACGGAAACAGCGGGTTACTTTCCTTAGTAACAGTTCCGAACCAGCCACAAACCCAAACTCAAAGCTTAAATTTCGTACTTGGCTGGAATATGATTTCTACATATATCAACCCAACAGATCCTGATATAAGTGCAGTTTTTGCGCCTGTTGTTTCAAATCTCGAAATCGTGAAAAATAGCCTGGGAAGTGTTTACTGGCCAGCTTATTATATTAACCTAATCGGGAATATTGTTACTACCGAAGGATACCAGCTTAAAATGAATACAGCAGACACATTAGATATTGAAGGCACACAAATTGTTCCCGAACAAACTCCTATTTCAATTGCTTCAGGCTGGAGCATAATTGCTTACCTGCGAGACAATCCTGCTTCTATTGCCGATATGATGAGCACTATTGTTTCTGATGTTGAAATAGTAAAAAATAATTTCGGAGCGGTATATTGGCCGGCGTATTATGTCAACCTGATAGGAAATATGTTACCCAGTCAAGGATATCAGATAAAAATGATAAATGCAAGCACCCTGACCTACGCTTCAAATTCTGCCAATCTTGCTAAAGCAAATATTATGGAATTACATCCTCAACATTTCTATTTGAATAAAAACACCGGCTCAAACATGACTCTTGGTATTCCAAATTCGGCTTGGAACGAAAAGCCAAATCCGGGTGATGAAATCGGAGTTTTTAGTCCCGAGGGGATATTAGTTGGCTCATCTGTTTATGATGGAAATAACCTTGCAATTTCTATTTGGGGAAATGATAAACTTTCTGAAGAAATTGATGGAATGGTAGAAAAGAGCAAGTTTAGCATTGTGCTAATGACAAATGGCCAGGAACAAAACCTGCAAGTAGATTTCTGGCTTGAAGGCGATGAGTTTTACAAGACAAATAAAATTTCGATTATCGAAAAATTATCAATTGTCAATTATCAATTATTAATTGTTGAACTCTTTCAGAATGCACCAAATCCATTCTCAGAAACCACAACAATAAGCTATTTTGTTCCTCACGAAACTAAAGTTGAAATTGTTGTATATAATGTTCTTGGAGAGAAAATTGCGGAACTCGAAAACTCAACACATACTAAAGGGAAGCATGAATTGCTATTCGACGCAAAAGCCTATTCAACTGGGACTTACATAGTGAAACTGAACACTTCAAACCAATCGATAAGCAGATTGATAAGTAAAAAGTAGATTTTGGTAGATTACTTCATGATTCAGTTTTATTTCACCCTCGCAGGCTTTTGCTTGTGGGGGTTTTTTTTGGTTTGCATTTTTTGGTCAAGCGTTAGCTCTTGTGAATTGCAAATGTGTATGACTTATGCGATGGTTTTTGACAAATCATATTCTTCTTTTTCCTTATAATATTTTGATTTTGGGTTTTTAATGTCTTCTCTACTAATCAAATAATGTTTCTCAATAAAGTCAATAGACTGTTTTTTCAATCCATTTTTGTTAAATCCTTTAAACTCGTTATTCTTAATAATTATTTTAATCTTTTCTTTTTCAGAATTTTCATAACTTTCAAATTCATTCCACCAATTTTCTGTATAACCAGAATCTTCAAAGAAATAGCGAAATAGAATATATGTTTCTGGCATTATTAGTATTTTTTCAAATTCATTTATGTCTTTACCAAATGCTTTATAAAAAAATGATTTTCCTCTTCCTATCTTACCTTTCGTTGCATTTAATACTGTCTGAATTGCTCTAATATATTTTCTATTCCAATTTTCACCCAAATAACTCCTGTTTAAATGTTTCTCTCCATTGATAGGATGGAATTTCATCGGAAATGAGTATATATTAATATCCAATTCCTCCGATAAAAGTATATTAATTTCAAGACGCTGATATAATTCTTTTGGCTCGTCTTTTTCATTATAAAGCAAGTAGTTTGATAAGTTCCGAATATTATGTTTTGCCGCTAACCTTATGGCTTTAACATACGTTTTCTCATATCCCATACTATCAAATGCTATTCTAAGAGGTTTTATAGGAATTTCGCTTAATAACTGCATTTTAATTTCAGTTAACAGCCTTGCATCAAGTCCTTGATTAAAATCAACATATCTTAATTTTGGTGTTCTATTTCTATATTTCTCATACATCCCTTTTATCTTAGGGTAAATTCTAAGAATATTTGATTTTGTTGCTGTGATACTGGATAAAAGATTAGATTCATCTAAGATATCGTATAATTCTTGTTGTTTTTCTCCTTTTAGTTTTTGAAGTAAATATTGAATTAGTTCAAAAGACATTTTTAAATATGCAACATCATTTATACCTGTTTTTAAGTTTCTTACAGCTATGTCTAAATAATTAGGGTCAATGAACTTTGCACCTTTAACGAAACCACTTTCCTTAATTTCCTCAATTATTTGTGTAAAATTCTTTGATGCTAAAACATTATTATCTAATAAAAGTAGGTTTCGTTGGTCGCCAAAATCTCTTTTCGTTTTTTCTATTTTCTCTTTTAATGAAATATAAGGATTAAATTTAGGCTCTATTTTCCAAACAGCACAAAATGAACACTTACGAACGCAACCCCTTGTCATATATCCATAATAGGCATTATTTTCAGGGTATGCATAATCTATCTCACCAAGTATTGAATAATCAAGAGGAAGTTCGTCAATAATAATTTCATTTTTATCCAAGTCCCCTGCTTCATTTAAGAGACCTTTGTGTGTTTTTATTCCAGTTTCTTTTTCTACATCCTCTGCTAAAACAGTTGCCAAAACGCCTCCGATAAGTATTTGACTTTTATTCTTTACTATTTTCTTGGCAAATTCAATAGTTTCTATTGTAATATTCCAATTAAAAGTAAAAAGCGTTGTAATACATATTCTATCCCACTTTGGATTATCTAAATACTGCTTTTTGCGATAGTAATCTTTATATGAAATTAACCAGTTTGATACAAGTAGATCATATTTAGATAGTTGAATTAATGATTTTAATAATTCTATACTACTTTTTTTTATATATTCAACAATTGATTTTTTATATTCAATCCAGTTTACATTATTGTCAATATCAGTAAGTTTTTTGATTAACTCTATACTTATCTGATTCAAAATAAATTCTTTTAAATCTCCCTTGAAAAAAACAACTTTATCACCAAGCATTCGGTGATAAGTTGCTAGTTTCATTAATCCAATTGGCGGATATTTATTTTTGTAATTAGGCTCCAATAAAAGAACATTCCTTTTCTTCATCTACCAACTATTTATTAAGTTCTTCTATTATTTTTCGTTTAACCATTTCTGAGGTTTCTTTTGGTAATATCATGTCGATTATAGAAAGTATTCTACCTGTTAATTTTCTGTCCTTTCTATTGAAATTAGGTAGATTATCTGTCATTAAAGGTGTTTTATTATTCTGAACATCATTATTAGTTATTACAGTTTCTTCTTTAATTTCCGAAACTAATTTATCAACTAATTTTTTCTTACTCTCATCAGCAGAAACTTTTGATTTTATTTTCTCAATCTTTTCTCTTGCATTAACTGCATCTTGATTTATTCTTTCTAACTTTTTTTCATATTCCTTCTTTTCTGCAGGTTTTGTAAAACCTCTCTCTACCTTCTTCTTAAATTCTTCTTGTGCATCTGATAATTTTTCAATCTTTCTTTCTTCGCTTCTTATGTTTGATGACAAATAACAGAAATCTTTCAACTTCTTAAATTCAATTCTTAATTCTTTTTCAAATTTCTTAAATGCTTTATTTTCAATAAAGTTATCTCTTCGTGCATTTGGTATTAAATCTGTTGATACAGCAAATATCTCCCCGAAAAAATAGAAAGAAAATCGTTTATCTTGAATGTTATTTATGACAAAAAAGTCTGCAAGTCTATTTTCGTCACCTATTTGAATATTTCCTTTTCTTAACCTTAAACCTCTTGCTATATTAACTTCTGGCATTTGTTGTTTTAACTTAGAATTGCTAAACCATCCCCAACACAATAATTCATTATAGGAATTTTTTATTTCAAAAAAATCAATATCAAATATTTGGTCTATTTTTTTCCTATTGTTCTGTTTATCTCCTTCATAAACAGATGTTGTATATTCTTTAAATATCTGATTGTTATTTAAATATGTATTATACTCATCAATTGGATAGTCATATTCTTTTGCTTTTTCGTAAATGTCATTTTCATAGAAAAACCCTTTTTTATATGGAACAGGGGCAATCATTGATAAATAATTATGAATATTATCTTTATCAAGCAGAATGTCATTTGATACATTTTCAAGTGTTACTTTAAAATACCGTTCTTCTGCTTTTGCGTTTACAATTTTTAATGAAGTAATTGTATCTATAACTTCAATAGCATCTTCTTTTTTACTCCTATCATTAAAAATTGTCCTAAGTTGTTTTGCATCCCAAGTTAAAATAGATTTTTCGGTCTCCCCATAATAACTCGTTTCAAAAACTAATTTATCACAATAGCCCAATCCTCCTAAACGGCCTATTCCCCTAAAACCTTTGTGTTTTGCTCTATCTTTAACACCTTGTGCTATATTCTTTAAGATTGGTAAAACTTTTTCTTTGGGAATACCTGTCCCATTATCATAAATTGAAATACTCCGCTCATTTTTATTAATTTTTATTTCAATTTTCCCTTCTTCTTTTGATTTGATAAAACCTTGTTCAAAAGCAATATCAATTTGGTCAGCTGAATTTTGTATATACTCTCTATAAATAGACCTATGGTCATCATACATTGAGGTTGTAAGAGATTCAATAACGTCTTTACCTATTTTTGTTTTATTCTTATCCATTCGGGAATTGTTTATATAGTGGCTTAGGAAATTTAATATTTAATAATGAACGAAATACAGGATGCTCCAAAATATACTCGCCTGGTGTTAATCTTGTCATCATATTTTTATAAACTGGCGGAACAAACTTATAATCTGATTTTGATACTTCAATAGCATTTGTTCTACCAAATGCATGAGTTGCACAATTCCCTTTAACTCTATCGTGAATGGCACTTTTAAATTGTTCAACTGAGAACAATACTATACCAAGAGAACGTCCTCTTTCTGAAATGTCTAATATTTGTTTTAAAATAGGTGAATTTTTAGGAATATCCTTTGATGCATATTTATTTAATTCATCTATAAAAATAACAATTTTTGAAGGGATTTCTTTTTCATTTCTATTTTCTTGACCTAATTTTAAATCATAGATTGCTCTTATAACATCTCCAAAAACGAAAGCCTGAGTATCTTGGTCAAGTTTTGCAATATCAATTACCTGAACCTCATTCTTCTTAATATTTGTAATTGCATCTTGTAACCTTACCTCATTGCTTTCTTTTACAATTCTTTTTTGAAAAATAGGATGTGATAATGATTTATTTATTATTCTCTTAAATTTACGCCAACTCATTACAGAAATATCTTTATCTCCACTTTTTCCAGCTTTTGTATATTCAGCAACTTTATTTTCTAATTCTTTCCAACTTGCAACTTCTCCAAATCCACCCTGATCATTTATAATATAATTCACAATAGATTCCATAGTTCCTGATGAATCTTCAATATTTGCAAATAGAAGTTCTAAATTAAATTTATCTTCTTCGTAGATATATTTATATTTAAATGCCTTGTCATTATCAACCTGTGCTTCAATATCCTTTTTTTCACCATAGCTAAATGTTCTTGATGGTGTTTGGTCTGCATAAGGATAAAAATATTTTACATTTTCAAAAGGTTGAGTGTTTAAATTCATCATCTCATTATAGACCTTTTTATCTTCATCACTTAAATCTGTATTAGATTCATCGATTGCTAATAAATCTCTTCCTTTCACATTAAAAATCACATAAGCAACTGAATCATCTGTTTCGACAGTTTTATTTCCATATTTTTCCTGAATAGCTTTTAATAAAAACATTGAATATGATGTTTTGGCGGCAAGTCCGGAAATTCCTGAAATATTTAGGTGTGCACCTTCTGGTCCAATTAAAAACTGAGAATTAAAATTAACAGGTAATATTTTTTTATCCTCACCTCTATACATTTCAATATAGCCACAAGGCATAGGATGTTTAATCTTGTCTAAACCAAGAGCTTGCAATATTTCAGATTCATCAGCTAAACTTACTCTACTTCCATCAAGAACTGGGGTGTAAATATTATCATTATTCCCAACAACTTTTGCTTTTACATAATTCATTCCAATTCTGTGCATATTGGCTTTTAATTCAACATCACCAAAATCACTTGAAATAAAATTACTTAAATAACTTGACGAATCAGTAATATGAGATATTTCTTCAATTACACCATAAGTTATTGAATTATCAATATGGACAACTTTTACAACATCAAACGGATTTAATATCCGTTTTTTATCAGTCCAAAAATAAAAACCATCAATTGTTGTTGGTGCTTTTTCAGTTGCTGCTACTTTTCCTATTACTTTTCCCATAGTTAAAATAAGTTTATAAAGTGAGTATCACTTAGCCTGCATAATTCACAAAAACAAGCAAAATGATGTTAATATTCTGTAATACAGACAAATGCAAGCTTTGATAAAAAACATTAATTTTTTAAATAAAAATGGAGTTCATGTATATTTTTTTCCAATAAGTTACTATC
>JABHKC010000129.1 GCA_018692315.1 Bacteroidota bacterium
AAATTATCTGATTTTCGGAAAACAAAGCAGAAATTCCGTTTCCCTCCAAAATCCCCAAATTATTAAAAATACATATACGCCAAATCCTTCACTTTAAGCCCGCCGGCTTGGGTTTAGCTCAACAACGAATATAAAAACTACTGAGCCGGGCTCAGTAGTTTTTCGCTGTTTTTATATTCTTAGGTGTTAGGTGCTGGGCTTTATTCATCTTCAGGCACTTACATTTCAATTACGCACTTTTTTTGTTTTATTTGGGTTGGCAATTTTACCGTGCGTTTGGGTAGCCATACTCTTTGACAAGTTTTGGTTTGTGTGTCGGCTTTTTTGAGCGACTTGGCAATGTGTATGGTTACGAAGCATTGGCATTATATTACACTACTATATTTTAATGAATTGATAAAATCCACTACTCTATCTTCACTACCTCTTACATCTGGAACTTTTATGTTTAGTAATCTGGCTCCTTTTGGTTTTCTACCGTATGAAAACAAATATCTGTTTGCAGTAATACATTGGGCATAAAATAATTTTACTTCTATACTCATTGGTTGCTTTGGTATTAATACGGATACATCACTATTAGGCACTATCTCCTCCGTTGACACGTAACTATACGAATGACTTCCTTCTCCATTTGTAGATACAAATAAAGTACCTACAGGATATATTTTATTCTTAACAACACTATCTCTGTCAATAAAACTTCTTAATGTTCTTTTAAATGAACTTGCTGGGCGAACATATATTATTGAATTATTGAAACGAATTTCTTTCTCTTTTAAGCCAACCTTACCAATTCCATTCTCTAAATTAAATAATGAATCAAGTGTAGTTAATTCCTTAAAAACTGGAATTGAAACTTTTTTGTCTAGATTTTTTGGTTTAGATACACTAAGAAAAATATCTGTATTAAAATCAGAAACCCATGAAGGAATTTCATTTATTTCAGGAATAGAAATCGATGACAGCCTTTCTCCTTTGGGTTTTCTACCGTATGAAAATTTGTATCTATTAAGTGTTATACATTTAGCGTAATAAAGTTTCTGATTCAGTGTTAATTCTATTTTTGGAATTAACACTGCAACGTTACTATTTGGAATAAAATTATAACTGGAAACATATGCATAAGTATGACTGCCCTCTCCATCCGTAGATACATATATTGTCTCTGTTGGATATATATGCCTAGATGGAACAGTACGCTGGTCTACATAGCCCGCAATAGTTCTTTGTAGAGTTTTGGCAGGTCTAATATATGGAATGAAATTTTCTAAAGCATCCGAGACAATTGTAACATTGCTTGAAGCTAAACCATTATAAACCTTAAATAGTTTTGATAGTCTAATCATCTTGCCCATTATTTACCATCTTAAACATTGCGTAATTTCTAATCATTTCCTCAAAATCTTCTTTTCCTATCGTTGAATAATCTGTTTCTAAGTAGGCTTCTGCAATCCATTCATCATCAGCTTCTACATATGCAGTAACAGATTTCCCTGGATGCACCTCATTATTTCTATAAGCTTCAATCCAAGATTCTTTAATTACAGACCACTGATTATTTGGGTCAATACGTCCCAAGTTTTTTGTTTTAACAAACCCATCTTCTCTCCAGTACCCAAACCATGTCTTAAGTTTTGAAGTTTTATGTGGTTTATGTGCCTCAAAAACTACAATGCAAGTAACTGCACCAGCAGTATGAAACAGTTCACTTGGCATAGACATAACTGCTTTTAAAGTATGTCTTTTTAATAGTTCATGTTTGACCTGATTTTTTGATATTACACAACCGACAGGTATAATTGCAATACCAATTCCATTAGGTTGAAGTAAATCAAGCATATGTTTAACAAAGTAAAGCTCATGTAATTCAGCATCACTTTTGGACTGCGAATAAGGTGGATTTAATAAACCAATATTAGGTTGCTCAAGTTTCTTATTCGAAAAAATCTCATTTTTCTCCTTGTTTCGCTCCTTTATTGATTTTATGATTGCATCATCAAAACAACTTCCTTGATGTAGGTTAGCTTTACCATCCCCTCTTAATATCATATTACTAGCTGCTAAAGCAAACATTTTAGGGCTATTTTCTATACCAATAAGTCGATGCTTTTTTATTTCTTTTCTTTCATCATCTGTAATTGCTGTTTTTAACATTGAGTGCATGGCCGAAATTAAAAAAGCACCTGTACCTGCACAAATATCAATAACCGTATCATTTTTATTTACATTACCTATTTCACAAAAAAGCTCTGTTATATGTCTTGGAGTTAGCACAATACCAAGAGCTTTCTTGTCTCCTGCTGTATATTTCAAAAATTCCCCGTAAAAATGACCTACCACATCAAAATTATGGTAGACACTAATGAAAGGCCATACATTATCATTGATTTCTTTAATGACTTCATACAGTACTCCTTGAGGATGTTTTTTTGCTATTTTAGAGTCAGCTTTTCCCAAATTTGGTTGGCCTGCTACACTAGCATAAGGTTGTAGCATAGTATCCTTTTTTGCCTGAGGAATTTCAGCCTTATCTAATTCATCTTTAATTGCTTCTAACCATTTTCGAGGCATATCCTCGGCATTATAAAACTTAAATGAATTTAGAAATGGAGAATTCATTAAGGCAATCAACGTACCACTAACAAGCAATGGTTTATCTTCTTCTGAAATTTTAGCTGTTGTCCAAATAAACTCATGCAATTCTTTTGCAAAAGCAATTAGGTCTTCATGTCTTTTCCTTTCTATGTCTGGGTCAAATGCTGACAGTCTATAATAATCATCAAATGAAATTATATCCTTCACTTCAATTCCTTCTTCATTTTTCAGGACTTTATGTTTTTTAGTACCGCAGGGGATCAAATAATTTGAAACAATGAGTGAATCGGTATTCATTCCGCTAACAGCTATAGCCAAAACAGAGTATTCCTTAGATAAATGTTTTGCATAATGTAAAACACCATCAACCGCATAGTCTTTTGGGTTGTCAAGATTTGCACTTTCATGCTTCTTTATGTCAGCTTTACACTCAACAACAATTAAAAAATTTGGGTCTGAGTCCCAAGATATAATAAATTCAGGATACCCGCCTTTTCCCGTTTTTGCTTTACTTGCAGATTTCAGCAGATTCTGAACTCTTTTAATGTTAGATTTTTGCTCTTCTATTACAATTCCATTTTCAGCTTCAAAATATTTTGTGCTTTTAAGTAAATCTCTAACTATATTTTCTGTTACTCGTTCGTTTTTTGACATATATCTATCTCCAAAAATTCATTTTCATAATCCACAAATTTAACATTATCTGCGGTGTGTTGGCAATAATTTGGCTCTTTTGCAAGCTGAAGTATCGGCTTGTGTGTCAGAGCTTGCAAATGTGCCAAATGTGCGTTGGCTTTTTCTCTTATTTAAGCGGGTCGGCAAAACAAAAATCTTTCAAATTAGCACTTCGTTTCATTTTTCCCAGCCTTGCACCTAACGGCTCGGATATGAACAGTACGGAAGAAAAACCTACCAAATTATCATTTCCTTACCAATCTTTTATTCATATTCAAAAGCTCATAATCCACTGAGCCCGTATTGTTTATATCTATTGTTGAACTAAACCTCACATTCGTGAGGTGGTTTTTGTGGAATTTGTAGTCTTAGTTTTTCAGTAATTATCAAATTTGTCATATTATTAATTTAAAATTTAATTATGACAAATGTAAAAAAAAATTTCTACAAGAAGCT
>JABHKC010000130.1 GCA_018692315.1 Bacteroidota bacterium
GAGCTTGCTTCCGTTTAACTTGATAATACAAAGATAAAACACTGCTACATAAATCGTTTTTTTAGCTAAAAAAAACAGCCTCCTTTTTGTCCACTTGAAAAATATCAAGGTCAAACAGCCTCCTTTTTGTCTATTACACCAAAATTGATTATTTAGTACGTAATTTTCATAAACTTTTTTTACTTTAATAATTATATTGAAATACATTTGAGACTATAAAACCACATATCTAATGAAGGAAAAGCTAATTTTAACCATCACACTTACGCTTTTAGTTTTTATTGCTAAAGCAATTTCCAATTGATCCAGAAACACAAAAGGTAAAATACACCGATATTGTCAAGTTTGAAGGAATGACTAAAGACCAGCTTTATCATAAGGCTAAATTATGGATTGTTTCAACTCTGAAATCAGGAGACAACATGGTTGAACTAAACGGAACAAGTTCTGACCAGATTGTGGGCACTGGAAATTTATTATTAGATAGCGTACACCATTATGTATATGATGGTTTCTATGCTAAAGGTCAACTGAATTTCAAGTTTATTATCTTTTGTAAAGAAGGAAGATTGAAATATTCTGTTGAGAATTTTCTTTTCACTTTCAAAGTAAGCCAAAACGATATTAGACAAAAAGCAATTGAGGATCTTTTGATTAAGCCTGAAAGTGAAAAGAAAAAAGAGAAAAAAAAGAAAAAACCTAGTTTTGAAGAAAAAAATATTCCTTACCTTGACTCTCAAATAAAAGCTCTCATCGCTGATTTCCTTTATAAAATGAATAAGAGTGATGAAGATGACTGGTAACTTTCAAAGTTTAGCCATATATTTCCCGATTATCTCCCGAAAAATAGATTGAAAGGGTGGATGCAAAACTCAAGCAAATAATGACTTTACTTATATCGACAGTTTAAAATGGCCGCTAATTACAAGTCCAATGCCCCGGATTAGAAAACAATGAAGTATCAATAATTGCATCCTCACCAGCAAAAGAATAGTCTAAAATAGAATCAACATATTTATAATATACATCAATATCATGCATATCGCCGCAATATGTATATGTTGAAAGAACCGAGCTATCTGGAAGTTTTAGAATCGAAAAAGTTGCACATTTCCTGCCATTTGCGAGATAGGAAATATCTGCCTCATAAGCTGAAATTTCTGAAGGAGTACCGCAAAATTCTTCGTATTGAACTTGATTAGTATCGAAAAATAATGTCGAATCAATAATCTCCCCAACTATTTCACAAGTTATACATTTTTTGCAGGAATTTGAAATCGACAAAATCAAAAATAGACTAATAAAAACTAAAATAAAACTCTTCATTTTTTCATACTTTATTATTCAGCGAAAATAAAAATTTATTTCGTACTAAAATTATTTCAATGAATAAAAAAAAGCCCTAACTAAAATGTTAGGGCTGATACTTTAATTTATCATCAAATAAATTGCGAATTGGGCAACTTTGCTAAAGTTTTGATATTCTTTAAGATACAAACTATTTCTTAAACTTCTTCAACACATCTTTCACAGCATCTTTATGAACTGTGAATCCCATCATTTTAAGTTTTATATAGTCTTCCTGAAAAAAGTAAAATCCGAATTCCAGAGCATTTTCATCATTATTTCTCGAACCAGAGCTGGAATCTTTTATCAAATACCAATCTTTTCCATTTTTTGTGGTGTGTCCCACTAGGTGCATTCCGTGATCGTCAGTGGTTGTTTTATTCGAAAATCTGAATTGGCGGGCATCTTCGTCAATAAATTCCGATGGAATATCGAAAGTTGGAATTAGTGCACAATTTGTGCTACGCAAAAAACCTGCTTCCGAAACATCACCACCAATACTCATTGTATATCCATTTAAGATTGCATTTTTTAATGCATCCATATAAATATCTAAAGGTACATTATAATACTCTTGACTGTGCCACCAATTGTCGGGCACTTTATATTCTACCTGCTCCCAATATGGTTCTTGTTTGTACGAAAGAATTTCTACATAATCATTCGGATTAATTTTCAAATACTCTTGCAAATATTGTTTGGGTGTAATTTTTTTTCCGTCAACAAAAAACTTGGTTGGAGGCATACCAATATGATGGTTCATAATATTTTTAATGGTCTCTAAAACAATAGCTTCGTTCCAAGCATTTGTCTCTTTCAATGAATTTAAATAAGCGTTCATTTCTTTAACCATTTTTTCGTGGGTATGAAATTTACGTCCATTTATCAAACCCATGTATTCGCTATATGGAACTGCTCCATATTTTTTGAACATTCGTGTAACTGCATTAGCTTCAGAACCTTGCGAAAAATGAGAATCTCCTCGTTCTTGAACAAAGCGGCGTGCCTTCTCTACATATTCCCAATATGCAATATAAATTTCCGAAAGTTTCACCTTTTTGCCAGTCAAACGAAATACTTCGCTTTCGTAGAAAGAAGTGGTTGAATAGCACCAGCAAGTACCTGCATTTCCTTGCGAAATTGTCGGATTGTGCCATGATACAGTTTTATAATCTGTCATTTTATTTGGCATTTTAAGCCCCGACTGATCCATTTGAAAACGTTTGTAAACATCCTTTTTTTCGAGTTTTGAATCAACGTCTCTTACATCTTTTAGAATTGACTCATAATAATAGCCTATGCCTTTTTCTATGACTAAGAATTTGCTTTTGTCCTTTTTTTGCGAAAAAGAAAAACTGCTTACCAGTAATAATGATATAAGAATTATTGCGAATTTTTTCATAATATAGATTGACTATAAAGTTTAATGTTTTGATTAAATATTCCTTTCTCGTTTAGAAAAGAAAAAATCACTTTCTCTATTGGCACTTTCGTCGCTATCGGAGCCATGAATTGCATTTTCCTGAAGCGATTTGGCATACAATTTTCTAATAGTACCTTCATCGGCTTTTGTCGGATCTGTATTTCCTATCAATTTCCTGAAGTCGGCAACTGCATTTTCCTTTTCCAAAATAGCAGCAACTATCCTCCCCGAAATCATAAATTCAACCAAACCCTCAAAAAATGGTTTTCCTTCGTGCTCTGCATAAAACTCTTCAGCATGATGCCGTCTGAGTTTCACCATTTTTAAAGCAACAATTTCAAATCCTGCTTCTTCAATCTTAGTTAAAATAGGGCCAATATATCCCTTCTCAATTGCCGATGGCTTAATCATCGTAAATGTTGTATTTCTCATACAAATTGTTATTTAATTATTAATTTACTTCCAATTTTTTCATAAGATATTATATATTTGAAAGCTGTAAAACACATACAAATTAAATAATTTATTTTGAAAAAAATAGCCCAAAATATTATCAACGATATTAATTCTCTGATAATCAACAAAAAAAACATAGTTATTATTCCACACCAAAATCCTGATGGAGACGCTATTGGTTCGGTTTTAGGATTATTTCATTTTTTTACTGCAAAAGGCAAATCTGCGACAGTGATTTCTCCTAATAATTTTCCCGATTTTCTTAAATGGATGCCCGGAGCCAATGATATTCTCATTTTTACTAAAAATCAAAAACACGCAAAAAAACTGATACAAAACGCTGAATTGTTCGTTTTCGGTGATTTTAATAGCCTTAGCAGAATTAAAAACCTTGAGAAAAGCATATTACAAAACGATGCTCCAAAAATTCTTATAGACCATCATCCATATCCTGACGACTTTGCAAACTTCACTATATCAGACACTTCTGTCAGTTCTACGGCTGAATTAGTTTTCGAATTTATACTTAGCTTAAATTCGATAAATGAAATTGATAAAAATATTGCTGAATGTTTATATGCCGGAATTCTGACCGATACCGGAAATTTCAGCTACAATTCGTCTAATCCCCGAACATTTGAAATTGCTGCTGAACTATTAAAAAAGAAAATCAATAAAGATCATATTTTCAAAAATATTTACGACAATTATGCATTGAGCAGATGGAAATTACTTGGATATTGTCTGTACGAAAAAATGAATATTTTGCATGAATTCAAAGTTGGATATATCAGTATTTCGAAACAAGAATTAGAAGATTTCGATTTCGTACCCGGCGATACCGAAGGTTTTGTAAATTACCCCTTGTCGGTAAAAGGAATTGTTGTTTCGGCTCTTTTTATAGAAAAAAATGACATAATCAAAATTTCTTTTAGGTCGAAAGGAGAATATGCTGTCAACGAATTAGCAAAGCAATATTTCAATGGTGGCGGGCATAAAAACGCTGCTGGCGGAGAAATTGAATTGTCCTTGAACGAGGCAATTGAAAAATTCATTTCCGTTTTACCAAACTTTTTCGAAATCGATGAATAAATCAAAACTTCTATTAATTACAATTTTCTCCTTATTATTGGGTTTTTCATGTACTGAGAATAAAAAACCTCTATCAGACAAAGAAATTAAGAAATACAAAAAACCGCTTGAGAATGTAAATAAATATTTGGTTGAAAAAGATGCCGAAATAATTGGAAGTTACGCTAAACGGAGAAATTGGGATATGCAAACAACAGAATCGGGTCTGTGGTATATGATTTATAAAAATGGCACTGGACAAAAAGCAGAAAATGGAATGATTGCAAGAGTAAATTATCATGTAAGTTTGCTTGATGGAACTTTTTGCTATAGCACAGATTCGCTCGGACCTGAAGATTTTAGAATAGGGCATAGTACTGCCGAACAAGGCTTGCAAGAAGGAATTATACTTATGAAAATTGGAGGCAAAGCTCGATTTATCCTTCCACCCCATTTGGCTCACGGTTTGCTTGGCGATGCGGACAAAATTCCACTTCGAGCAACAATTATTTATGATGTTGAACTTTTAAACTTGTTTGAAAACTAACAATATATAAAATCACAAATAGCAATTTGTCGGCAATTTTTTAAATTTCAAAAAAAAAATCGAAATTAAATGGAACATACAAAATACAAAATTCTATTAGTTGATGATGAGGAAGATATTTTAGAATTTCTTAGCTACAATTTGAGGAAAGCGGGATATATTGTTGCAACAGCAAATAATGGAAGAGATGCAATAATCCTTGCAAATCAAGATGTTCCGCATTTAATTCTGATGGACATAATGATGCCAAAAATGGATGGGATAGAAACTTGCGAAGAAATTCGCTTCAATCCTAAAATGCAGGATACAATAATTGCATTTCTAACAGCAAGAGGTGAAGATTATTCTCAAATTGCTGGTTTCGAGGCTGGAGCAGACGATTATATAACCAAACCAATAAAACCTAAAGTCCTACTAAGTAGAATAAAAGCACTGCTTAAAAGATATGGGAAACAAACAGATTCTTCTAAGGAAGGAGAAAATATCATTGACATTTCAAATTTAATTATTAACAAAGAAAAACATCTTGTAACCGTTGATGGTAAAGAAGTTTCCTTTCCTCGAAAAGAATATGAACTATTGCTATTGATGAGTACACATCCCGGAATTGTAATAACTAGAAACGAAATATTTCTGAAAATTTGGGGAGACGATGTTATTGTTGGCGATCGCACTATAGATGTCCATATTAGAAAACTTCGGGAAAAAATTGGGAACAATCATATTAAAACTATCAAAGGAGTTGGGTATAAATTTGTTGAGTAAAAATTTCGATCGATAGTTTTAAAATATTATACTTAATAAATTAGCAGTAACTTTGTATAAATATTAAATATAATGAAAGAATTTAGAGAAAAATATATAAATCCATTTACCGATTACGGTTTTAAAAGACTTTTCGGAGAAGAACCAAATAAAGATTTATTGCTTGACTTTCTTAATGAGTTACTAAAAGATATGGAAGGCGAAATAAAAGAGATTTCTTATTTACCTACCGAAAGACTTCCATTTTCAAAAGGAGATAGAAAAGCTATTTTCGATTTGTATTGTACTAATGAAAATGGAGAGAAATTTATTGTAGAGCTCCAGAAAACCAAACAGAAGTTCTTCAAAGACAGGACACTATATTATTCCACATTTCCTATTCAAGAACAATCTATTGTAGGACAGGATTGGGATTTCGAACTAAAAAAAGTTTACACAATTGCAATATTAGATTTTGTGTTTGACGAAGACAAAGACCAGCCCGAAAAATTTCGCTACGATGTGAAGTTATCTGATCTCGACACAAAAAAAGTCTTCTACGATAAATTGACTTTTGTCTATTTAGAAATGCCTAAATTTAACAAAAGAGAAAACGAACTCAAAACAAAATTCGATAAGTGGCTTTTTGTACTAAAGAACTTAAACAAATTAGACAGAATACCTCTTGAATTAAAAGAAAACATCTTTTTAAAACTGTTTGAAATAGCAGAAATTGCAAGATTAGACAGAAGTGAGTTTAATAGATACCAAGAAAGTTTAAATGCCTATAGAGATATTAAAAATTCTGTTGATACTGCTCGTGAAGAAGGAAAAATTGAAGGAAAAATTGAAATTGCAAAAGGGATGTTATCAAAAGGAATGGAAATTTCATTAATAATGGAATTATCAGGACTGACAAGCGAAGAAGTTAAAGCACTTCAATAAAAATGAGTTTTCATAGTAAACTAAATAAATAAAAATATGATCCATAAAAAAAATCAAATTATAATCCTTTTTTTGCTTATTTCATTTTTCGGATATTCGCAAAATCACAAATGCAATAAATCTCATAAGTTTAGTATTAATAAAAGTTTACATAGTGATTCTATTGATGTTTTGCACTATACAATAGATCTTAAAATTGTAGAATTTAGCACTAAAACAATCTCAGGAAATACTGAGATAAAACTAATTCCGAGAGAAAATAATGTAAGCAAAATATTGCTCGACTTATTGCAATTGACTATAGATTCGATGCAGCTCAATAATTCAAATTATACAAATTACACATATAATGATTCTGTTATCGAAATTGTACTTCCTTCAGCAATAAATCCTGTTGACACTAATTTACTTAAGATTTTTTACAGTGGGAGCCCTCAACTTGACCCAACCGGCTGGGGTGGTTTCGATTTTCAGTCTGGTGTTGCCTACAATTTGGGAGTTGGTTTTGGCGAAGACCCACACAATTTTGGGAGAGCTTGGTTTCCGTGCATCGACGATTTTATTGACCGTGCTACTTACGATTTTCATATTTCTGTAAGCCCGCAACACACGGCTGTTTGTAATGGCACATTAGTTTCTCAACAATTCAACAACGACAGCACATTGCAAACTTTCCATTGGAATTTAAGAGATAAAATCCCGACATATCTCGCCTCAGTAGCAGTTTCAAATTTTGTTGCAGTACGCGACACTTTCAACCTAATCAATGGAGAAATACCATCGGCATTGTATGTTCGCCCAAGTGATAGTATAAATGCAATAAATTCATTCATAAATCTTGGGCAAGCATTGGCAGGATTCGAAGAAGATTTTGGGGCATATATCTGGGAACGAGTGGGTTATGTCAGCACTCCGGTTGGAGCAATGGAACATCCAACAAATGTAGCTTTCCCAACCGGCTGTTTCAACGGCAGTTTGTCTTGCGAAAATACAATGGCACACGAACTTTCGCATCATTGGTTTGGAGACCTAATTTCTTGTGCCACTCAAGAAGATATGTGGATAAATGAGGGTTGGGCTTCCTTCTGCGAATCTATTTTCAAAGAATATGTTTATGGTTATCAAGCATATAAAGACTATACAAGAGAAAATCATCACAATGTTTTGAAAAAAACACATATAACCGACGATGGTTATCGAGCAATTTATGGAATCCCACACGCCTACACCTACGGTAGTACAGTTTATGACAAAGGTGCAAACGCTGTTCATTCACTGCGAGGATATCTTGGCGATGATTTATTTTTTGATGCTACAAAAAATTTCCTTCAAACTTATTCTTTTCAACCTGTTACGACTGAAAAATATAAAAACCAACTAAGTTCATTCACGGGAATTGATATGACCGGATTTTTTGATGCCTGGATATTATCGCCTGGCTTTGTGCATTTTTCTATCGATTCATTTTCTGTGGAAAACGCAGGAACTGACTTTGAAGTTGAAGTTTTTGTTCGCCAAAAATTAAAACATGCTCCAAATTTTGCAAACTTCAACCGCCTTGAAATAACTTTTATGGACGAAAATTGGCAAATCCAAACTGAAATTCTTGAATTTTCTGGAGAGCTTGGGAGCCAATCTTTTACAATCCCTTTTGAGCCAAAAATAGTTTTGGCTGATGCAGAAGAAAAGCTCTCAGATGCAACCACCGATGAATATAAAACCATACAAAATACAGGAGTTCATTATTTCGACAATTCAACCTATTTTGTTTTAGATGTAGAGCAAATTTCTGATTCGGCATTTTTGCGAGTCGAGCACAATTGGGTTTCGCCCGATCCTCTAAAAATAGTTGATGAAGCATACACTTTATCAGATTTTAGATATTGGAAAATTGATGGGATTTTACCTGCAAATTTTCTGGCAAAAGCAAAATTTTCTTTCGATAAACGAGCCAATCAATATATGGATTTCGATTTGTTGGATACTGCAAATATCGACTCTTTAATTATCCTCTATCGCCCGAATACCGCAACTGAGTGGAGCGAAATTGCCTTCGAAAGAACAGGAGTTTCATATTATGGCGATCTGGTAGTTGACAGTTTGCAAGTTGGAGAATATACTCTTGCTCTACGCTACGGAGCAGGTTTGTTGTCGAAACCTTCCATAAACAAAGATAGAGCAGAATTAAAAGTCTATCCCAATCCATCGAACAACAGATTTGTTTTTGAATTTGACATAAAAGAGCAAGGGAAAATTGAAATTTCATCAATTGATGGAAAACGTGTTTTTTCTAAAAAAGTATATCAGTACCAAAATTCTGTGAATTGGAACAGCAACAAATTTCCGGAAGGGATTTATATTGTTTCTTTAAAAGAAAACAATATGAAAATCGCTGAAAGAAAAATCGTTGTACAAAGATGGGTTAATTAGTTTCATTTTCATAAGTTGGCTATAACTCACCGATGTTTTGCATCGAAATAAATAATTGTAATCATTTGAAATACTTCATTTTATGTTAATAAAGAAAATTAAGTCAAATATGGAAATCTTAAACCATTGATATTAAACAATATACATTTTCGGCGTAATAGACAAAAAGGAGGCTAGAAACTTCTATAGCCTTTTATTTGCATAGCTTTGCATCAAATCAAAGGTTATGAATAAAAAAAATGCTTTTATTGCAGCAGTACAATTCTTAAAAAAAATGGAATTAGAAACGGCA
>JABHKC010000131.1 GCA_018692315.1 Bacteroidota bacterium
CGCTTACTAAAAGTTCTATTGTGTCGGAAAAAACTCCGCAAGCGTTTTCTAAATTTATCCAATAAATTCCTGAATCTGAAATAAAAATTTCAGGAGTAGTTTCTCCAGTTGACCAATTTACAATTGATAATTGATAATTGAAAATTGATAATTGCAGACTGTCGCCTTGGCAAATAATGGTATCGTTTCCTAGGTTTATTTCCAAAGGAAAATCCATAAAAATGGAAATGCTATCGGTTGCTATACCGCACTGATTCTCAACAATTACCCAATAGTTGTTTGCTATGGAAACCGTGAGGGCACTGTCGTAGAAAATATCCATCCACGAGTAAGTGGATTGTGGATTTGTGGCATCGAGAACAATTGTGTCGCCGCTGCAAATTGTGGTGTCGTTGCCAAGCTCCACTACTGGTGGTTCAAGGTCAGAAACTAAGATTGTATCTGAGAAATCTCCGCATATATTTGAAATAGAGAGGATAAACTCACCGGAATTATTTACATTAATTTGCTCGGAAGTTTCTCCTGTTGGCAACCAAATATAGTTGGTATTTGGGAAAGTTCCGCCGGAAAGGCTCAAAGAATCGCCGGTACATAAAAAAGAATCGGGACCCAAATCGGGCGACAAAAGATTTTCGTATTCAACAATTATTGTGTCGATATCGTAACAGCCTTCATAATAAATAGTTGCCTGATATTCGCCTGCAAAATATGCAATTATACTATCATCGGTTTCGCCATTCGACCAAAATACACTATCTCCATTTTGATAATTCACCTGCAAAATGTAAGGATTTGTAATACAATTTCCTGAAGTATCGTTGCCCAAAACAGGATTTATTTCTACATAATCAACCGTAATAGTATCAAGCGAACCACAATATTCATCGTAGTTTGTAATGATTGGCCAGTAGGTGCCGGGTTGGTTTATTTTTATGGTATCGGCAAAGAGTGTATCCGTAGAAAAATCATTTAGCCAGTCAAACTGGCAATAATTTTCGTTGGCAAAAACTTCAATAGTATCGTTTGGACAAACCAAAGTATCTGAAAATGCAATATTTACAGTAGGCATAATATATAGCATTTTTTTAACCTCATCTAACTGTGCATTGCGATAGCGCTTTAGCATGATTTGGTAGCTGCCCGGCTCCGAAAAACTATGAAAAACCGTATCCTGATTAGCTATACTAAAACTCAAACCCGCCAAAGTATCCTCAAAAACCCAACGGATAGAATCGAAATTTGTATTCGTTTGCGTACAAATCAAAGTAGTATCTCCAAAACAAAGATTATCGAATAGTATGTTTTTGTCTAAGTAGGAACGGAAGAAGTTGGGGATGGATTGCAAAATATTTCCACAATAAGTCGATGGAATTGTCAATACTTCAAATTCAAAATCACACAATATCCCTGGTGTATTTGGGGAATTTATACTTGATAGAAAATCTGAAGCTATGCTATTTGTTGAAATGCTATATATCCTTCCATTTGGAGCCAATTGCAGTAAATGTTCAAGATAACATGTACTGGAAGTATTTGAATAATTAGTTATTGCTGAACAATTCGTATCACTATTTATAGCAAGTTTCGAATTAATAATTTGATTTTGGCTTCCAGCTAATAAATCTACTTGATAAATCTTTGAACTATTGTTCGATGGATATGCATTTTGATCTCCAAGATATGCAATGGTGCCATCTAGTGAGAATTCAACATTTTGTGCTAATTCTCCTGAAAAGGAAATCGGATTAGAAACTATCCCTGTTGTATTGTCAAAATCAAAAATTTCAAATAAATTAAGCCCTTCAATTGCAACTGCCAGTCTTTTCCCATTTGTTGAAAATTTTAAATCTCCTGCACTTGCACTATTATACATTGGAGGAGGGGGGAAGGGTTCTTGGTGGACAGTTCCTACATTACTGATAACTGGATTGGGGCTTATTCCATTTGGTGTTATTAGATATACATAAAAAGCATTACTATTCCATAGATGTACCATTAGCCATATATCTTTACCATTTGAATGATATACAGCACTAACTTTTTGGCATGCCGGACTGAGCAGTAGATTATTTGAAGAGATAACTGCACCCAAACCATTATCTAAGCTCATATCAATTTCGGAATATCGAACACCAAAACTTGGGTAAACATATGGTGTAGTAATAAAATAATATTTATTCTTAAAACCGGGATAAGGAATAAACAAACATTGACTTGATTCAAAATTACCATAAAGATTTGTGCCGTTTAACATTGTATCAAATGCTGCATTCCAAATCAATTCACCATTGCTATACATTAATAGGTTGCCCTCTGAATCGCTAATACTCGACCCGCAAAAACTTGTATAATAAAAGTAGTGATAGGGAACTGGTGGTATTCCTCCAGCTGGATTACCTGTAACAACAGAAGGAGTAATTAGTGAAGGTTCACCACTACTAAAATTGATTAAGAAATCAGCCCCTCCAAGAAGCCAATTGTCAGTTTCGCCTTGAGAAAAAATATTTAAAGGCAAAATGGATACTAAGCAAATTATTAACAAACTATGTAATTTCATAACGATTTTAGTTTTCGAACTTTGCCAAAGTTGAATTTTTGGAAAGTATAATACTGTTGGAATATAGATTTTAATACATTTTTTAGATTCATAAAAGTAGTTGCTAAAATGATTATATAAAGATAAATGTAAATTACATTGTATCCAAGTTTTATTTTGATATTCTTATAGTTATTTTTGAGACAAACAATTTGCTTTCTCAAAATGAAACCAAAGATTTGGTGAATTGCAAATGCTTATAAAACAAACATCCCGAAAGTCTTGGAACTTTCGGGATGTTTTAAAATTCATTTATTCAATTTTGATTTAATAAATAATAATCTTTTTAAATGTTACATAATTGTTATTTTCAATTCGTGCAAAGTAAGATCCTTTTGCTAATGTCTTTAAATTGATTTCTATAACAGAATTTTTGCTTAGTTTTTTGTATTGATTTGATAAGACAGCTTTTGATGTATTATCGAAAATTGTTACTATAATTTCTGATGAATTATCTCCAATCTCAACAAAAACTTTTCCTTTATTTGGGTTAGGATAAAGTTTAATATCTCTATCGAAATTGCTACTGAAAATTCCAGGAACAATAACTGCTACTTCATCAGAACCAAAACAATTAGATGTGTTTTCCACTGTAACAGAATAAGTTCCGCTTGTTGTAACTTCAATAGTCTGACTTATTTCTCCGGTTGACCATTCGTATGAAATATAGCCTGGTCCGGCATCTAACATAATAAAATTGTTGAGAGCAATATTTTGAACTATTTGAACATCGGGAACTGGATTTACTACAACCACTACAAAACTCGCTGTTTCAGCACCGCTTGCATCTGTAACCGTAACATTGTAGGAGGTTGTAAATTGTGGACTGGCCATCGGATTTGAGATTGTAGGGTCTGATAAGCCGGTTGTAGGAGACCAATTATAAGTGTAGGGTAGGCTTCCTCCGGTTGCAATAACACTTATCTCGGTAGAATCGCCATTGCAAACACTTGAATTTTCGCTTGTTTCGCACAAGAAAATTTTCTGTAGCAAAAAGTCGTCAATTGCAATTCCTTCATAATTAGTATTTCCGTCCGATGCAAATCGGAAACGAAAGCGAACACTACTTATACCTGCAAATTCGCCGGTTGATGTAGAATATTCCTGCCATGCTCCTGTGTATCCATTCCACCATGGTTCGTCAAGAATTGTAGATTGTGAGAAATTTGAGTTATAGAAGTCTGGATTTTCACCAATTACTTTTTCCCAGAGAATGCCATCAGTAGAAGATTCGAAAACCATTCCATCGTAATCTGCTTCGGTATAAATAAATAACCAGAATGATATTGTGATTGACTGAATATCTGAGAAATCGAAACAAGGAGAATATAACATTATTTCTGTACTATCCTCGTAATCGGCATTTAAATTGGTCATCCAGGCATTGTTGCCACTGTGGGCAAAATTAATAACTGTTTGTGATGGATTTCCTAAATCCCAATTTTCTGTACCACTTACAATTTCGGGAACCCATTCATCACTAACTGTCTCAAAATCTTGAGAGTATGGGAATGTTGAAATGTTTAAGATATTAAAAGCCGAAGCCATTGCAGTATCATTGGCAAGGATAGGATCACCCGGCATTTCAGCCCAAGCTGTAATAATATGTTCACCATCGTCAGAAAAATCAGCAGTTGTAGAAAATGTATGATTGACACTTTCTGCATTTGCAAGATTTGTATTTAATATCATTGTGTCCTGAATGGGTGAATTATTATTTATTGAAAAACTAAAAGGAATTTCTTGTCCAATAAAGAGTGTATCCATACCATTATTGGTGAAATTTACTCCAATACTTTGATTATTACTTAAATCGCAACTTATTTCGGGAATACCTATTATTGAATTAACTAAAATGTCAATTTCCGGTGGTTCATAAATACTTATACTTCTGATAAATACGGCATCACCCTCGGGATAATCTACACTTTGATAAGAATATGATGAATCGTATTTGCATGAAGCTTGAAGTGTTAATTTAAAATCGGAACCACAAAAATCATCTAAAATAAAAGTTCGTACCTGATAAGGATCGCCTTGTGGCAAATTTGGATTAAAGTTCGAGACTCCATTAATATCGCTCAACTGAATTGTGTCGTTCACTAACACTCTAAACCAGCTATAATCCGTAATTGTAATAATATCTGATTGACGAAAGTCAATATCCATATTTAAAAATTGAAGAGTATTTGCCTCCACATTGCAAGAAATTGCACCTGAATGATGTGCTGAATTATTAATCCAGGCATTTTGAGGGCTTATACTTCCTGAACTACCATACCAACCTGAGTTTGTATTTCCTTCAAATCTAAGTACAATATCTCCATTGTCGTTGAAATAATACGCACTTGATTGACTATTATCATAAATATTGAAATAGTCGGTATTTGCTGTTTGGAAATCTTCAACAAAGGGGAATTGCGAAATATTTGCTATTGTACCAAAACCAGAAATAATAGAATCATTGAAAAAAATCGAATCTGTTGATAAACTTGTATAGGCTAAAATTTGATAATTCCCCGCAAATGTAGTATTAAATGTCCCTAATATCATATTTTCATTATTGCCCGGCAGAATTGTATCTGTATAAATTCCTGATACAACTTGATTATTTCCAAGTGGATCAGTTAGTTCGACAGTTATTGGAATATCAAATTGTTCAGCTCCGCCATTGTTTGAAATTATCACTTCAACTTCCTGACTTATATTACCACAAATTATTCCATTAGGTTCTACTATGGATATCACACCAACATCGTTCGGATCAGGTTCATAAAGTACAATATTATCTATTAATGCCTGATCTCCATCTGGATAATTTGTTGAATTATAATCGCCATTATATTTGCAGCATGCTTGAAAACTAAGACTAAAATTTCCTCCTGAATAAGCCGAAAGGTTAAATTTTAATGGTTCGTATGGATCACTTGTGCTAGTATTTGGATTAAAATTTGAAACTCCATATTCGTCGCTAATTTGTATAGAGTCGTTTATCAGCACTCTAAACCAGCTATTGTCGTTAGAATTTGTATGTTTTTGCTTTAAATCGAATTGTAAAACTAATCCTTGAAGAGAGCTCGCATCAATATTACAACTAATTGCTGATGAGTGATATGCAGTATTGTCTTCCCAGGCATTTTGAGCTGTAACACTGCCTGAATAGCCAGTCCATAAAGCCTGAGATATGCCACCTTCAAATCTTAAAGCTTTATTCGAACCTTCGTTAAATATATAAATATCAGAGTATTGATATGAAAATAAATTGAAATAATTATTTACACTTTCAAAATTCTCTGTGTAAGGAAAACTTGATATTGCTGATATAGTATTTGTATTAAATGAAATAGAATCATTCAGCAAATTCTGATCATTTTGTAAAGTGCAAAAGCATGATAATGAGTAAATTCCGCTGATTGACAAATCAATATTATTAAAATATATTGTATCAAGTTCCGATGCCCCAATTGGTCCGATTAGTGTATCGAAAAATGTTAGTGATACTCCCACAGGATCTGTAGCAATCAATTTAATAGGAATGTTAGATTGAGTCATAGCTCCGTAGTTCATGAAAACCACAGAAACTATTTCTGAATTACTTGAGCATATATATTCTGTTGGTGTTAAAAATGATACTACACCCATGTCGTCAAAAAGTGGTTCTGAAATACAGAAATTATCAATTGCCATATCGCTTCTATAGGTAGGACCTATTCCATTTCCAACAATTCCTCTAAATCTGATTACAATACTATCTTGTCCGCCAAAATCAATAATGGGTATAATTGCTTGATTCCAAGAATTTCCTTGATTTCCAAACATTTGCCAAACATCTTCGTGCCAAATAGTATCGTAAATGTCAAGATGCATACTTCCCATTCCGGTTCCATACATATGATAATCGAAGGAAATTTCAGGAAAAGAAAAACTTGTAAAGTCAAAAAGTGCTTCAACTATTGCAATATCACCTTGGACACGTGGACTTGATGCTTCGGTATATAGATAGAAGTTCCCGTCTGTTGCTGAAGAAGGACCTGTATTGCCAGTTTGTGTTCCATTTTCATCAGAAGTCCAGTCAAAATCATCATCAGATAATTGTTGCCAAAAACCAATAGTATCCTCAAAGCTTTCGCAATAAGGGAATGTGTCTATTAAGGTAGGAGAGAAGAACGTTATTGAGGTGCTTAATGTGTCTTCTAAGTTGTTTATATCTGCTACTCCGTTTGGGTTGGAAGTGTTAACAGTAATTTCATGACTTCCAACAGCAAAATTGAAATTCCCGACAAGAATAAAATCGGAGATAGAGTTTTGATTTATGTTTCCTGTCCACAACACACTATCACCTACTATGGAATCTACTTTCCATTCCAATGTTAAATTTTGTAAATTGCTATATCCAAAGTTTTGTATTTTGGTATAAATATTATGACTTCCTGCAACCGAAGGAATCGACTGAATTTCCACAATACCCGCATCGTTGGCCGGAATTGCGAAAATGTCTTTGCAAATAGTATCGTTGATATTGAAGGAATCTGTTGGTAAAATTGTATAAGCACATATTTCTGAAAACCCTTGCGGGATTACAACAGTTTGTAGATCAACTGTATCTGTTTCACCAAACAGTAGTGTATCTGTCCAATTCTGAATTATTGGAATATTCCCATTCAATGAAAATCCAATATCCAAAGCAAGTAAACTATCATTTCCCACATTTTTTAAAATAACTTTTACTAATACAGTATCGCCTTCACCTTCTGTACTTTGTGGATCAATTATTTCAACAATAGCAGCATCTATAGCGTTTTCAGGAAAAAGTTCAAAAAATTGCAAATATTTTTCCATCAATAAATCTTTGGTATTTAAAAGTGTATCATCTTCTAAACCTCCAAATTCAAAAGAGCAACCTATAGTTTTATAAGTTCCGGCATCGTGGGCAATAGCACAGTCGTAAACTGGAGAAGAATTTTCAAAAATTGTAAATGCAGGTGAAATTATATCTAATTTATCAATATAACTATTTTCTCCGATATAATTAAAAATCAATGTGTCAACAAAGCTTCCTGAAATTCCCATGATATTATCCAAATCGCCGGTTCCATCACTTGTTCCGTCAATATTAAATAATCCATGAACGTTTGTTTGATTATCGTAAGCCCATGTATCTCCACCCTCCATATAAATGTTATTTCCGGAATTGACAAAATTGGCAAGTTCCTGACCTTCAGCACTTGATAAAACATGATTGGCACTAAATATACCGAGACAAACAAAAACTGCTGAGTATTGATTCAAACTTGTGGGTATTGAAGTGGAATAGTCAACGTTTAGCCCATTATTCTGGATTGCTGTTTGAATGGCAGGACCTGAGTTTGTATTTCCATCCAAGTCGATTATTAGAATCTGGTTTTGTGCAAAAACCTGTTGACTGAAAAAAAAGAGACAAATTACAAGAAAAATAAATTGATTTCTTGATTGAGTAGAGAATTTAATCATGATATTTAGATTTAGTTATAAAATATTTCAGTTCATAATTTTCAATAAAATCGAAATTTAACAAAAATTTTCAATATTTAATACTATAATAAATAAGGACGAATAATTATTTAATATAGTTGCAGTTCATTGATTCATTAGAAAAATATGTAACTAATCAGTGTCAGAAACTTGAAGCTAATAATACGCTTTCCTTGTGAAACTCAGTGTCTTATTTGTAGTTTCTTATGAAAAAGCTATTACACAAAGTGACACAAAGATCATAAAGGAATAATTAAAAACACATAATATTATTACTTTTCAGTACACTGATTAGTTACAAAGATATTAATAAAATTTTAAATATTTTCAGAGTATTTTACAATATTTTTTTTGATTTTTGCAAAATAAAAAAAAGAATTACATTTGTTGAATATGCAGAAGATATAATTAATTGATTTATAAATAATTAAGTAAATAAAAAATGACAAAAAGAACAATTGTTGCTATGCCTGGTGATGGTATAGGTAAAGTAGTTTTAGAAGAAACAATCAGAGTTTTAGAAGCTGCCGGTTTCGATGCAAATTATGTTGTAGGCGATATAGGCTGGGAATTTTGGTGTACGGAAGGAAATCCGCTTCCTGAGCGCACTATAAAACTTTTGGAGGAGCATAAAATTGGTTTATTCGGAGCAATAACTTCGAAGCCAAAAGATGAGGCTTTTAACGAATTATCCCCTGAATTACAGGAAAAAGGTTTAGTTTATGCGAGCCCAATCGTAGGTTTACGTCAGCATTTCGGATTGGATATTTGCCTTCGCCCATGTAGATCTTACAAAGGAAATCCATTAAATTTTATCAGAAGAGGTGCTAATGATAATATTGAAGAGCCGGTTGTTGATGTGCCTATTTTCCGCCAAAATACGGAAGGCTTATACGGTGGCGTTGAATGGAGCAATCCGCCTGCACAGGTTTACGATGCTTTAATGACACATCCAAAATTCAAGAAAAATTTTGGTGAAGTTCCTGTTGATGAATTATCTGTTTCAACAAGAATATTTACAAAAAAAGCAACAGAACGTATTTTAAGAGCTGCTTTTGATTATGCAAAAAAATATAATTACAAATCGGTAACTGTTTGCGAAAAACCAAATGTTATTCGTGAAACATCAGGAATGATGTATAAAATGGCTCAGCAAATACAAAAATCTGATTTTCCGGAAATTGAATTATGGAATACAAACATAGATGCCCAAATGATGTGGTTGACAAAAAATCCTGAAACTTATGGAGTTATTGTAGCCGGAAATATGTTTGGAGATATTGTATCTGATGGATTTGCAGGCTTAATTGGTGGTCTCGGTTTTGCTTGTAGTGCACAAATCAATCCTGAATCAGGAATTGGTGTATTTGAGCCAACTCATGGTTCTGCCCCAAAATATGCAGATTATGATGTTTCAATCGTGAATCCGATTGCAATGATAGAATCGGCATGTATGATGCTTGATCATATTAGTGAAGACGAAATTGCCGCAAAAATTCGTAAATCAATAGCTAAGGTTATAGCAGATGGAAAAGTAAAAACCTACGATATGATGAAATTTTCAGGTCGTCCTGATGTTATTGAAAATGGTGCTGCTTCTACTCAAGAAATGGCCGATGCGGTAATTGCTAATTTATAAAATTTATAGATATGACAGAAGAAGTATTAAACCTTTGGCCAGAGCTTGAATGGATTCAAGATGAGGAACTTAAAGAAAAAACTGCTAAAATCTGGGAATTAGCTTTAGAACGCAGTGTTTTGAAACCAGCAGACTTAAATGCCATTCCTTTTACCTTGCTTTGCGGACCCGATTTGAAAGTAACTTTCATGGATCACAAACGCTCAGTTGTTCATATTGCACGCGATGCAGGTGAGAAAATTAACGATTTCTATCATGGCGAATTGACATGCGATATGGATGTCTTGATTGCCGGAGCTATTCTCGCCGATGTAGGTAAACTTTTAGAATACGTTTTAGACGAGAACGGAAAAGCTATTCAAGGAACCTACGGAAAATATCTCCGACATCCGTTTTCGGGAGTTTCTCTTGCAGAAGAAGCCGGCGTACCCGCAGAAGTTTGTCATATTATTGCAACCCATGCAGGCGAAGGAAATATGGTGAAACGTACAACCGAAGCTTATGTAGTTCATCATGCCGATTTTATGACATTTTTGCCTTTTAAGGATCGATTGAAGATTTAAAAAAAACTAAATTATTCAAATTATAAATCCCGATTTACTATGAAAATCGGGATTTTTTTAGTTAAATATTTCTGTATCAATTTATACAGCATTCTGGCAAAATTATATAGAAACATTTAAATAAGAAATTGATTGCTCAATTTATTTTAATATTTTTGAAGAATGGAAATAAGTGTAAAAATTCAAGGAAAGCCATTTGTGAAATGGGCAGGTGGAAAAACACAATTACTCAATCAAATTGAACAGGCAATTCCAAAAGAATTAAAAAAAACAAGATTTACTTATATAGAACCATTTGTTGGAGGTGGTGCTGTATTATTCCATATATTAAATAATTATCCTGAACTTGAAAAAGTTGTAATAAACGATATAAATATAGATTTAATAAATACTTATAAAACAATAAGAAAGAATGTCTTTGATTTAATCCAAATTTTGCAAAAATGGGAAGCAGAATATCATAGCCTATCAGAACAAATAGAGAAAAAAAAAGAGTATTATTATGAAAAAAGATATTTATATAATCTAAGAATCTCGGATCAAACAATTCAATCAGCTCTTTTTATCTTTTTAAATAGAACATGTTTTAATGGATTGTATCGTGTCAATCGCAAGAATGAATTTAACGTTCCAATTGGCAGCTATAAAAAACCAATGATTTGTGATGAACCTAATCTGTTAACAGTAAATAGCTTATTACAAAAGGTTGAAATATTGAATGAGGATTTTGAGCAAACGATTTTTGAGGCAGAAGAAAATTCGTTTTTCTATTTTGATCCGCCTTACAAACCCTTAAGCCAGACTTCAAGCTTTAATTCTTATACAAAAGATGAATTCGATGATAATGAGCAAATTCGCTTAGCAAAATTTTGCGATAAACTTGATAGTTTAGGACATAATTGGATTTTAAGTAATTCCGATGTAAAAGGAAAAAATTCTAATGATGATTTTTTTGATGATTTGTTTAAGGAATATCAAATAAATAGGGTTTTGGCTAAAAGAATCATCAATGCAAACCCTAGTAAACGTGGACAACTAACGGAATTATTAATTACAAATTAATGACAATGGAAAAGAATTTTAAATTATTCCTTGAACAATTAAGTGAAACAAATGCTACTTTGGATTATTATGCTGATTTTGATAAAGCCACCTTTAATATTTTAAAAATATAGAAATAAAACTTAAGTTCGCAGAGGGCTCGATAATAGAGGCCGATTGAACATTGGAGCTGCTAAGCCCCTGACAAAGCGTGGTCTGAGCATGTACTGAAAG
>JABHKC010000132.1 GCA_018692315.1 Bacteroidota bacterium
GTTACGTTTAAAGGGAACTGAGACAAAGAAATTATTTCGATAATTCTTTTGCTTAATGAACCGCTAAGTACGAGACCCGTACGCTTAGTGGTGTGAGAGGTGTACTGGTGGCTATTTTGCCATCAGCCGCCTACTCGATTATAAGCCGTTTTTTTATGTCAGTCGTTAAATTCTAAAAAGTTTATCAATTTGTGAAAGTGATATAACCTCAAATTTACTTATGTCAATGTTTTCAGGTACTTTGTCTCTAAGAATTGGAACTATATATTGACCATTGAGTTGATTCGCAACATCTACGATAGTGTTTAATTGATTGTCGTGAATATTTTCAAGCTGGTCGTGCATTACAAAGTGGAGGCAGTTTATATCTAAAGAATCTGCAAATTTCATGTAGGCAAAATCGAATGCGGCAATTTGACCTTTCTTTTTACCAGTACTAGGATTCCCTTCAATATTCGTTACAATCAGGTCATATCCTTTTTCGGTTTTTTGGGTACTTAGGAGATAGTATTCACCATAAAGTTGATTGGAAAGGTCTGAGAAATATTTATTGAAAAGTGTAATACGACTCTGAATTAATTCATCTCCTGAATTTATACCTTCATTGATAGTTTTAAGTTCGGTTTCAATATTTCTTAATTTCTCAATTGACGATTCCCATAATCTTTTTTGTTCTTCGAGACTTCCTTTCTTTTCTGAAAGTTTATTTAGCTCAATTACAATTAATTCAAGGTCTTCGGTGAATCCTGATTTTTTCAACGTTATAGTTAATAATGACTCTTTCCTTTGAAATGCTTTTAGCTTTATTTTTGTTTGGTTTATTGAGACTTCTAATTCAGGTAGTTCTTTAGTTATGTATTTCAGCTTTTGGTTTAACAAATCATTGTGAAACTTAATTGTGTCTTCAAAAGATACTTGCAAATTAGGAATTAAGGAATTTGCTCTTTCATAAAGTTTTTTGATTTGAGAAGCGTCAATATTCGAGTGCTCATTTTCTAACTCTTCCTTACTTTCAATAATCAATTCACGTCTTATTTTCAACCTGCTTAATAAAGTCGAAACTGAGTTGAGCTCAGCTTTTGTTTTATTTAATTCATTAATATTGTCGCCGTAATTTTCATTTATTACAAAAAGACTCTTCTCTTGATTTAACTCTTCAATTTTAGAATTAATAAAAGTCAATTGTTGTAATACTAAAGAAAGTTCTCCTTCTTTCTTTAATCTTTTTTGGAAATTTTCTTCTCTTTTTTTACTCTCAGAAAGTTTTTGTTTTTGGTCAAGCTCATTAGTATCAATACCTAACCAAAATAGATATAAAGCCTCATATACTTCGGAAGAAGCAAAAGAGCTGAGGACCTTTACAATATTGGTCATTTTATTTTTTTCATCTCTAATGTTCTTAGAAATAATTTGTCTGAAAGTGGGTTTATCAACTTCGGATTTAAAAATGAATTCCTTTAGTCTTTTATCAAATTCATTATTATTGGTTATGTTCTCACCATTTACTGCTTGAATCTTTTTACCCCTTTGTAGGAAATTTCTTTTAATCAATATATTTTCTGAGGTTTTATCATTCAAATCATCAGCAAGTTCAATTTCAATAATAATATCGTTCTCTTTTAAAAAGTTTTCAATAAAAGTGTTTGGCTGTTTTTTAAATTCGGTGTCTTGATAAATATTTTTGCCGTCACCGCCAAAACAATAATCAACAAGTCTTATTACAGTTGTCTTACCAACATTATTTCCAGTTGAAGTTTTTGAAAGGTCTTCAGGAGTTTCGTCCACAATAAGATTTATACCTTTATGAAAAGTAATCTCTCTTATTAAAGAGTCTCTGTTTAATATTTTTAATGATTTTAGAAACATTTTTCAATTAATCTGTTTTCTGCATTTTTAATGACACCAATAATAAATAGCCAATCCAAAACAAGGGTATAAAGATTCAAGCTTATTTCTAATTCTAAATTAACTTTTTGAAATAGGTCAAAATAATCAACTTTCTTTTCATCAGAATCATTAAGCACCTCAATCACTTTACTTCCAAGAAAGTATAAGTCCCTGTCTGGCTTTATGTCGTTACTAAGTATCATTTTTTTATTGGCTCCTCAAGTATTTTACATCGCATAAAGGCATCTACCATAACAATTAAAATACCCATTTTTATTGACTCAATTGGCAAACTAGGACTTAAATTTGAACTTGATTCTAGAATCTTCCAGATTTCATTTTCAATATTTTCAAAGATTAAATCGGCATTTTTCCTAATAATTTCAATGTTTTTATATTTTCCCTTTTCCTTCAAATAAAGTGATTTAATATTTTGAAGTAAAAAAGATTTTTTACTCGAACCTTGTTTTTCTATTTCATCATAGATACCATTTAGCTTACCTTGATAAATACTGTATTCTTCAATTACTGGCTTGTATGTAACAACATTGTTATACTGGATTTTATCTTCTGTAATAGGAGCATTTTTACCCATCGCTTCAAATTCATCTTCCAATAAATTTGAACCAATTTGATTAATGAGAATACTTAAAACTGAGGGATATTTAGCTATTGTATTATTCCCGCTTTGTAGAGCATCCATTTTCGTTTCGTGTTCTCTTTTTAAAGTTTTAAGAGTTTCCACAGAATATTTACTTGGGTCGTTTGTTTCTATATGATGATTGGGACAAAGCAATATTAGATTTTGATAATCTGCTCTATCTTTATCCGACATATTTGGATTAAACCTGTCTGCTTTATGTGTATTTTTATTTGCATCTTCAATGTGGCAAATATTCGAGAAATTTGTATCATCTTCCCAGTTCAAGAACTTAACATCACATCCAGGAAATGCACAACGATTACCTGAGAGAGTGTAAAGTCTTTTAATTGTTAAAGTTGAATAATTTCTTGATTGATTATTTGCCATACTTTTTTATTGTCAAATGTAATTATTTTCTGAAACATGTGTGTATCGCTCGGTTGTTTTTGTACTATTATGTCCCATCCATTCCTGAATATATCTAATATCTACTCCTTGCTCAAGTTGATGTGTTGCATAACTATGTCTTAATATGTGAGGATATACATTTTTTTTAATGCCTGCTCTTTTTGCAGCATTTTTAACATCATTTACTATACTCGTTGCACTATATTGCTTCTGCTTTTGTCCTTCGAATATATATATATCAGGTCTGTCTTTTTTGTAATACTGACGTAAAAGGTTCAAAACCGATGTAGCCAACTGAACATACCTGTCTTTCTTGCCTTTGGCACTTCGTATTAGTATAAGCATTCGTTTAGAGTCAATATCACTTATTTTAAGATTAATTGCCTCACTTCTTCTTAAGCCACAAGAATATATCAAGGCAATTAATGCCTTATGTTTCAGGTTTTTAGTCCTTATAATCATTAACTCAATTTCGCCTTTGCTCAATACTTCAGGCAATGTACTTTCCTTTCTTGGCCTCTCAATATCAAAATACTGTTTTTCTCTGCCCAATACTTTTTCATAATAAAATTTAATGGAATTAATTCGTTGGTTCTGTTGGCTTCCAGAAATGTTTTTCTCTCTGATTAGTTTTAAAATATATTGGTTTATTTCGTCTTTTGAAATGCTTCCTAAGTTTTTGTTTTGAAAATAGTTTGCAAAATCGCCGAAGTAATTAAGGTAAGTCGATTTTGTGTTTTCGGCATATCTTTTCTGGTCTAATAAATCTAAATAATTAATTGGAATTTCAACTTTTGGTTTTACTTCTGTAATATTGGCAGTTTTGCTTTCTGTATTTTTTCGATTTTGAGGTTTTAATGCTGAATAATCTACTAAACCCTCAGTTTTAAGCGTATCGTAAACCCTACTTAAGCTAAATTCTTTTTTCGGAATATACCAAAACCTCCTACTTTGGCTCCAGTGGGCTCCGGTTGATTTTACTTTGTCTATAAGCTTCCTGTTAAAATCACAGTTAAAAACTACCACCTGTTTTTCGCGATATGTATCAAAAGCTAATGTAATTTTAAATTGGCTCATTCACTACGATTAATAAAATCAATCTGCGAATTTAAACAAATATTTATCGGAATTATAATAATATCTGAAACAAATTAATATTAGGTGCTTTTCTTTAAGCTGATTAATTCATGAATTTAATCAGTCCTCCATAGAACGAATTTTTCCCTATTATAAAAATACAAATTCAACTGCCTCGTAATCAACAAATTTGATGTTCTATGTATAAGGTATGCTAAAATAGTTTCTACTAATAACTATTGTTTTTAGTAAAAGCCAAAACAAAAATGTATCTCCAGTTCGTAAATTCTTTATACTTTTGAACTAGAAAAACTAATTCTAAAGAGATGGTTATTAGATTGAAAATTAAGTATTTAATTTTAATAATATTATTTATAACAGCAAATTTTGCTTATTCTCAAAAACTGAAAAATTTTACTCACGAAGATGAAAAATTCTTAAAAGAGATTCGCAATTTCTTAGAAAAAGGCAAAAAAAAGGAAGGTAGAATTCTTATGGACAGCTTTGAAAGTGTCTGGCAAGAAGAAGCTTTTTCTGAATCCGACAAAGAATTTATTTTCAGCTCCTGCGATCTGATGCTTAAAAAAAGAGCCTCTGCCTTTCCTCTTTTTGCCAATTTTTTCGAGTTACTGATTGCTTTTCACGAATCTGAGCATAACACTGAAAGCTTCGAAGAATGGAAAAAGGCAATTTTGCAGATTTTCGGTAATAAAAAAGTATCTAATAGAAAAATAGACCAAATGTTTGTTCAAACGCGTACTTTGCTGTTGAACAATACTATTTACAAATCTGTATCGGTAGAATGGAAAACACCTACAGGAAATTTTAGATTTGTAAGCGATGATAAAAAATTCTTAAAAGTTGTTTTCGACAAAACCGATATTGTGTGTTATGCGAAAAAGGATAGTTCGTTAATCCTTGAAACGAAAGGAGAGTTTTTGCCATTGGAGCAGCTATGGCTTGGTAGCGGAGGAATTGTTCCCTGGCACAGGGCAAATTTTGATATCTCAGAAGCTTCAGCAAAACTGAAATCCTATGAAATAAATTTGAAAAAATCTGCATATACTGCCGATTCTGTTTTTTTTGATTATGAAAGATTTTCTGATAAGCCAATTCCTGGTCGTTTAGAAGAGAAAATTGTAGCAATAAATGATACTTCAAGGATAAAATATCCCAAATTTATTTCATATGAAAAAAGGTTTAACGTCCCAAACATTTATAAAGGAATAAATTACGAAGGTGGATTTGCTATGCACGGTGCAAAATTTATTGGAAGTGGAACGGAAAAAGAAGATGTATTTCTCGAAATTTTATATAAAGATAGCGTTTTTTTAAGAGCAGGTTCGCAAAGTTTTCTATTTAAGAGAGATATGATTATTGCCCAAAATACAACTGTAACTTTCTATTTAGATACAGACTCAATCTATCATCCGGGTTTAGAATTTAAATTTTCGATAAAAAACAGGACGCTTACATTGAACAGAAATGGAATTGGGATTGAAAAAAGTCCATATTTTAATACTTTTCACCAGATTGATATGGATTTTGAAGTGCTGGAATGGAAAATTGATAATCCAAAAATTCTTTTCAAAGCAAAAAAAGGAAATTCTGAAGCAACTGCCTTTTTCGAATCGAACGATTTTTTTAGCGAAGAAAGATATAAAAACATTCAAGGAATGGACGATGTACATCCTTTTGTTTCCGTTTATAAATTTGCTGCCTATTATCATTCTCGGGAATTTGGTGCTCTTGCCTACGCAAATTATCTTCGAAAACCATTGTATCAGGTCAAGCAACAATTGATGACTCTCGCATATTCCGGATATATATCTTACGATACTCGCAGCGAAACTGTTGTAATTAGAGATAAGTTGTTGAATTATATGCGAGCAAACAGCAAAAAGAAAGACTACGATGTCATAAATTTCTATTCTGCAACTAAAAATAATAATAACGGACAGTTTAGTTTGCTCGATTACAGTATAAAGTTGTTCGGAGTGAAAACCATTCTGCTTAGCGATTCTCAAAATGTAGTAATTCACCCGCTCGATGGAGAATTACTGCTAAAGAAAAACAGAGATTTTGAGTTCGATGGAAAAATTAAGGCAGGACTTTTCGATTTTTATGGAAAGAAACTGGAGTTTGATTATGAAGATTTTAAGATAAAACTTACAAATATTGATTCAATAAGAATTTGGGCAAAAACAGGCGAAAAAGATAATTGGGGGCGCAATCTGCATAGAAAAGTAAAATCTGTTCTGCAAGATATTACAGGCGATCTGAAAATTGATTATCCAACAAATAAATCAGGTAAAGAAGATTTTCCGAGCTATCCGATTTTTAATAGCAAAAATCCGTCTTATGTTTATTACGATAAAAAACATATTCAAAAAGGAGTATATAATAAAGAGAATTTTTATTTTCAAGTATTTCCGTTCAAAATTGATAGTCTCGACAATTTTTCGACAGATGGTTTAGAATTTGATGGCCATTTCACACCGGCAAGTATATTTCCGTCTTTCGATGAAAAGCTAAAAATTCAATCCGATTTTTCTCTCGGATTTATCCGCTCTACTCCTACCGATGGATTTCCTGCCTACCAAAACAAAGGCGTTTATAAAAATGAAATTCGTTTGAGTCACAGAGGATTAAGGGGCGATGGAGAATTAAATTATCTGAGGTCAACAACTCTATCTGACGATTATATCTTTTTCCCGGATTCTATGAACACACATGCAAACAAATTTAATAATATTAAAACTCTTTCGGGAATAGAATATCCTTCGGTAGAGGCAGATAGCATATATATTCATTGGGAACCATGGCAAGACCAAATGATTGTCCATAAAAAGAAAATTCCTATGCAAATGTATGATAAAGAGGCAATTATTCATGGAGCAATTGTTTTGGAACCAACAGGAATGAGAGGTTGGGGGAAAATGGAATTTGTAAATGCCGAACTTAGCTCGCCGGAGTTTATATATTCAGCAGATGTTTTCGATGCAGATACATCAAATTTCGATTTAAAATCGGCAGGATTTGAAGGTTTTGCATTTAAAACTCATAACGTAAATTCTCATATAGATTTTATTGAACGAACCGGCGAGTTCTTATCGAACGATTCTGCTTCATTTGTCGAGTTCCCTAAAAATCAGTATGTCTGTTATATGGATATGTTCACTTGGTTTATGGAAAAAGAAGAAATAGATATGAGTGTTAGTTCTATTTCAATTTCCGACAGATTGTATCAACAAGGATTATCTCCCGATGAACTTGAGGATGTAGAACTTGATGGTGCAATTTTCACTTCTGTCCATCCAAAGCAAGATTCGCTGGAGTTTATTTCTCCTGTTGCAAACTATAATCTTCAAAAACATTTAATCACAGCTCGGGAAGTTAGATTGCTAAAAGTAGCCGATGCAACAATTTATCCGGGAGATGGCGAGATAATTGTTGAAAAGAAAGCTATTATGCGAACCTTAGACTCTGCGAAAATAGTTGCTAATAATGCTTCAAGATATCATATAATTTACGAATCTACTGTAAATATTTTTGGAGCAAAAGACTATTCGGCTAACGGAAAATACGATTATATTGACGAACTTAACCGAAAACAAACAATAAAATTTGATGTGGTTGCAGTAGATACAGCCGTGCAAACCTATGCTAGCGGAACAATCATTGATTCAATGCTTTTTACTCTGAGTCCGCATTTCAATTTCGAAGGCGATGTTAGGCTTAATGCCGACAATGAGTTCCTTACTTTTACAGGAGCAGTGAGAATTTCACATGAGTGCGAAACTTTGAATAGGCGATGGATAAAATTCTCGGAGGAAATTGATCCGAATAATATTCTAATTCCGATTGCCGAAAAACCAAAAGATAGATCGGGTACAAAACTTTATGCCGGTCTTATGCTGAATAAGGATTCTGCACACATTTATTCTTCCTTCATGAATAAACCAAAACGAGCTAACGACCTGAAAATACTGAATACTTCCGGTTATCTTTATTATGACAATATCAACGAGGAATATCAAATTTCCAATAAAGAAAAATTAGAAGAATTTAATTTGCCGGGCAATTTTCTTAGTTTGAATAAAAAGAACTGTGTGATTTATGGCGAAGGAGAGCTCGATTTTGGTTTGTATTTCGGACAAATGAAAGTGAATCCAATGGGTAGCATTACTCACGATCTTGTTAAAGACAGCGTGGAACTAAATGTAATGATGTCTTTGGATTTCTTTTTCGATAAGAATCTTTTGAAAGATATGTCGCAAACATTTATTGATGACCCGAATCTTGAACCCACCGATATGTCCACCGATATTTTTATTAAGGGGCTTGCAATTATGCTTGGTACCGAAAAGTCAGACGAACTTTTGTATAATTTATCATTGCATGGAGAATATAGAAAATTTCCTAAAGAATTGGAACACACAATGCTACTGACAGATGTGATTTTAAAATGGAATTCATCTACCGATTCTTATCATTCGGTTGGAGAAATAGGGGTTGGGAATATTCTGAAAAATGAAGTGAACCGTTATGTAGATGGAAAAATTGAGCTAATAAAACGGCGTGGTGGCGATGAAATAACTGTATTTTTACAAACCGATTATAGCAATTGGTATTTCTTTACCTACCGTAGAAATTTGATGCAAGTACTTTCGTCTAACGATATTTTCAACCAGACAATTGTAGATATGAAACAGGACAAGCGGAAAAACTCAGAAAAAGGCGAAGCACCGTTTTCATACATATTGTCGAGCGACCGTAAAAAACGAATGTTTATAGAACGATTTAATGAGGAATATGAAATTCTTGATTATTATGAAGATGAGGACGAGTAATTATTCAATTATACAATGATTCAATTATACAATTATACAATGATTCAATTATACAATGATTCAATTATACAATTATAAAATTATACAATTATTCAATCTATTTTAATATTGAACCATTGATCATTGCACCATTGCACCATTGAAAAATTGAACCATTGATCATTGCACCATTGCACCATTGAAAAATTGAACCATTGAACCATTGAAAAATTGAACCATTGAACCATTGAAAAATTGAAAAATTGAACCATTGAACCATTGAACCATTGAACCATTGAACCATTGAACCATTGAACCATTGAACCATTGAACCATTGAACCATTGAACCATTGAACCATTGAACCATTGAACCATTGAACCATTGAAA
>JABHKC010000133.1 GCA_018692315.1 Bacteroidota bacterium
GTTTCAATTCCAAAATGGTACGATTAAATTATAAATTAAAGTTGGATAGGTTCGCATGTATTGTAATGTTTCAATTCCAAAATGGTACGATTAAATTAATGTTGATTTGTAAAAATTACAGCCTCTACAACTGTTTCAATTCCAAAATGGTACGATTAAATTCGGCTGATTCCGTTGCAGATGCAACTTCTTTATCAATGTTTCAATTCCAAAATGGTACGATTAAATTAAATATATCAGGTTATTTTGCAGTTCGTCATAAACGTTTCAATTCCAAAATGGTACGATTAAATTCCGTGCAAAGCTATAAAAAAATATGTTGATTTTCACTGAATTAGAAAATAAAATACTCTTTCTTTGACTTAGAAAATCGTCGATCTGCAATGCCTTAAAAATGTCAGGGCTTCGACAATGGTGCGCAAGGGCTTAATAATCAGCATATCAATGAACGTTTGCTTTTTTATACCTGATATATATTACTTCGTTTGATAGTGTTTTTGGACTTCGACAACTATAAAAAATTATCTAATTTGTTTTTTTCTGTTCCTACTACTTGTTTTTCTAACCATTTTTCTTCCCTGCTTTTAAATATTATAAGACTGTCATTTTCTTCCTTCATAATGTTTTTCGCTCGCAAAATTAATTCTTTTAGTTTAACTTCCGTAATTTCTCCTTCGAAAACCGAGTTTTGTATCCAATTCAGATACTGTCGGCAAAGTTTCAGCATTTTTCCTACTCGTTTTTCGCCAATATCATATACTAATATCACATACATAATGCTTTTTTTAGTTTACCACCAAATTTTAAATCCTTTGTAGGTCGTTATTCCCAATAAATGCTTTTGCAGTTTATATGCTTCGAGTTTTATTAAGTGTTTGTAGCTAACTTTCTTTTTTAGGCTTCTGTGCATGATGGTTTCTTCGAGCCGTTCTTCCCAGGCTTTAATGAATTTTTGTTTTGCACCCTCTTTTAGCAGAATGCCATTGACTTTTTTGTCGAAATCGGTTTTTGAAATCATTTGTTTGTTCAGCACTTTGAAAATTACTCTATCGACCAGCATTGGCTTGAAAACCTCTGCCAAATCTAATGCAAGCGAATATCTTCTCTCGCCCGGACTATGAAGATAGCTGATCGTAGGATTCAACTGTGTTTGGTGTATCGAACGCAACACCTGAGAATAGCAAATCATATTTCCGAACGAGATGAGAGCATTTACAGGGTCTTTGGGCGGTTGTTTGTTTCTGCCGTCCATTTCAAAATGCTTGAGAATTTCGTTAAATGCTTCATAATATTTTTTCCTGATGTTTCCTTCAATCCCCATCAACTCGTTTATTTCTTTTACATTAGAAATTGATTGTCTAAGTTTTTCAATTTCCTCGATAATTTTCCTCAGGTCTTTTCCTCTCGAATTATAATAATTCAGATTTTTTAGAATATTATGGATTGCTGCATTGATTATTTCCCGGGCAATTTCTATTCTTTTGTTTTTTGAACTAAAATATTTGACCTGACTGACCAGCATTTTTCCCGACAAAAGATAATCTTTCGATAGAAAAGAGCCAGTATAATTCTCATAATAATCGAAAAAATGGACAGCTATTTCGTTCTTGCCTAAAAAGTTGTACATTGCTGAATTGGCATCAACAGAACCGAAACAGTAGAGTTGGTCAACTTGTTCTACAGGCAGAAATCTGGGTTTCCCATCCTTACCTTCTTCATTTATCGGAGTAAATTTCAGTGTATTATCTTTTCTCGAAAGACGGCCCGGATTAAAAATGTAATAGCTTTTTTTCATTCGTTCGGAATTTATGCTATGGTTTATGGATTGGTTGTAATTATTTGTGAATCTGCGACTTATTAATATTCATACTCATATATGTTTAAAAACTAATCATGGATGTTTCATTACATTATTTTGTTTATTATTTTTCCGAATTTCATATTTAGTTTACGAAACAAAAATCGAAGTACGAACATTTTTTGCAGATTGTCTTTTCTTCTATTTCAGGCACATGTTCAGAGCTTGCAATTTCAGAAATATCATGTTCAATTTCTATGATTCTTTCAATATCAATTGATGACAAATACACTTCTTTCTTTTTTCGTTCTTTTGGATATTCCAGCACTCCGCTTATCCCGTCTATTCCGGCTTGCTCCATTATGTAGATGTAGTATTTTAGTTGCCAAATGTGAGCTTCTTCTAATTTTTCCGATTTCTTTATCTCGTGAATGATTTTGTTTTTTGCATCGTAGAAATCTATTTTGATTCCTCCGATAGTAATTTCTTCGTATTTCGCAGACCGTTGCGGATAGATGGTCTCATGTATCAATTTTCCTTCGAAAACCATATCGCTCGAATGTTCCATTTGTATTCCGTTGGCAAAAAGCCAGAGTTTTCGACTACATACAAAATAGTAGTTGATATGAGTGCCGGTTATTTGCATTGTGGTTTTGTTTTTTATGTGTTAAATTCTTTAGGCGATTTCTAAAAATGCAAATTTCTTTGTTGTTTCGATATTTTAAAATCCTTATTTCGATTAGTTCAATACATCGCATTTACAATGGTAAGCTCGGGTTTTCAAATTTCTAAAGCTATGCAATTTACTATTTTAAGAAGCCTCCTTTAGTTTCAAAATGCTAAAATATGTGTTTCTCGAACCTAATTTTAATCACTACAGACTTTTTGTTAAAAAGCTCAATTGCAGTAGCTTATATTTTTTTGAATGCCGCACATATAAAATTATCATTTTTCATCTGGTCATGCCGGTTCATTAAGCATAAAAGATTTTCCTCCCAGTCTTCCGATTGGTGCTGTTTGCATATAATGCACAAATTTGGAATAGGAACTGATTGAGGATCGATTTTTTCGCCATTATCGTTATATAAACCATTTATTTCTTCAACCTGCTCGCTTTCATTCTCATTCTCATAAAGTTCAGCCTCCTTATTCAATATTTCAATTTCTTCGGGCGATGGCAGAAGGTCTTCAATTTTAATATCAAAATCCGTGGAAGTACTACTTGTTTCTTCATCAAATTTCAATTGAGCTGCCACTTCATCGCAGGTTTTGCAGTAGCCCGGAAACGGACAGTTTTCAATTTCCATATCGCACAGTTCAATGTTGTTTCTGCCAAAAGAAACAGCAACTTGTTTTTCTTTCCAGAAATTGAAAATTACCGGATATTTTAAATGTGCAGGTAGTGTTTCCGGAAAATCGAGCTTAAAATTGAAGTATTGGAGAAGATTTTCAAGTTCTGTGGCAAGTATTGATTTTTCCTCATCGGTGAGTTTTTCGGAAGGTGGAAGATGTTCAGCCTCTATTCCTGTAATTTCGGATATCGGCTCTTCATTATCACCAAATTGTTTTTCAATAAAAGACATGTCTTCGAGTTCCAACTCGCTGTTTACATCGGCATGGTCCCAAATATCGCGTGGAGGCCTGACATTGTGAGTTGCATACCTGATATCTTCGATTAGTTGGTTTATGTAGTTTTTCATAAAAAAAAGTGTTTATGTATAACATCAATTTCAATAATTGTTTTTCAAATTTATATAAAATCAAATCGTTGACCTGATTTAATTTCTAAATACTCCTCATTTAAACCGCCTTCTATGGTATAGATATTTGATAATCCTTCTTTTCGTAATTTGTAGTACAATTGGAATTTGCTTTCATCTGTTCGAGGATTTTCAATAAATTCAGATAAATCTGACAGTTTATATATGAACACCGAAAACACGAAATTCGACATTATTCCATTTAAGATTTTTAGTTCGTAGTTTTTCTGCGTAAACTCCAATTCTTTATTTTCTATTATTGAAACATATCTTTCCCACATCTTTTCGCCTGAAACAAAATTAGTGTTTTCGAGACAGTTATTTTTTGTAATCCATTCAAACTCTTTATCAGAGAAACTTTTTGTACTATAGCCATTAACTGGAATATCTATCGGAACAAAAATGTTTACATTTTGGCTATCTATCAGCCTGAAATCGTGATGAATGCCTTTAAAATCAAAACGACTGAAATTATCTAAATATTCATCCAATCCTTTTTTGTATGCAGATATATTTGTTTTAAAAATACCGGCAAATACTTTTTTGTATAATTCATCGAACGATTTATTTGATAAAATGTCTTTAATTCTTTTGGCATCAAATTTTTCAGTTTCCTGATATCTTAAATCATCGCCATATATTCGTTTTGGAGAATCGTGTTTAAACAAAAAAAGTTCGCAATTTTGTTTGTTTATATTTCTGTTTATTCGGCCAGCAAGTTGTTCGTCGCTGTCTATCAACGATTGATTTTTGAAACCCAGGTCCATATCTATATCAACCCCTGCTTCAACAACTTGGGTTGTGATTAAAAGAACTTTCGTGTTTTTATTTCTCGGGGCTTTCAAAAAATCAATTATATATTTCCTGCGGGCTTCGAGAATAGTTCCTGATAGTACGAAAATTTCATCGTAGAATTTCCCGTTTTCGTCTTCGCATTTTTGTAATTCTCTAAAAAAAGCGCTTGCCGACTTTTTGAATATAAATTCGATTATGGTGTGAACGCTTCCCAAATAACCATCATTTCGTGTTTCTGCATACTTTTTCGATTTTTCTAAAACAATATTAGCCAGCTCGCTTAATTCTATTTTTTTGTTTAGTAAATTGGTTTTTATTTTTACCCTGCCTGCAAAATTTGGGTTTTGAAGATAATTTTTTGCGTCAGAAATGAGCGAAACAAAAGGTTTTGGTTTATATCCCGAAAGTTCAATCTCATCAATTTTTGGTAGTGTTGCCGACATTATAATAAATTGAATATTAAATAATTCGGCATATTTAGCTATGAAGTATTTTATTTTGTCCCAATGTTCGGGGTTATAAGCCTGCAATTCGTCAATAATTACAATTGAATTTGCCAAACGATGCAACAAATAATTTGTGTCTTTTTTGTTCGATTTCAGAACATCGAAAAACTTGATGTGTGTCATCAAAGAAAAAGGATAATTCACAAATAAATTGTCGATTTGGTTGCGCTTTTCTTTTCCGTATTTTGCATCAATTTCGTTTCTGTATTCTTTTTCCTGAAAGCCCGATTTTGAATGTACTTGCGCAATCTGGTCATTTTCAAGCCCGAAGGTTTCTTTTATAGCTTTTGCAGTTTGTGTAATGAGAGTTGTAAACGGAAAAACATAAAATACTTTGTTGATTTCCGTGTGCAGCTCTATCATTTTTCGCACAGCTATCATCGACATATTGGTTTTCCCGCCCCCAGTTGGAGCTTCTATGTAAAAAACTTTTTCGTTTTTGTTTTTTTCAATTCCGGTCAGCACTTCCGCTCCAAGTTTTTGGCGAATAAAATTCAGGTTTTCGTTGCTTTTTTCTCCTAAATCGTCAAGGCTTTTGTGCAGATATTTCTCTTTGTTTTTGATTAATTCTCCGTTCCAAGGAGCTTTATCATTTTTGTCAAAATTCACAAAAAGTTTTTTCTTAAACTCATTGGTAATCAGTCCAAAATCTTCTTCCGATTTTAGCTCAATGTCATTCATATAATGCGAAGTTGCCAAATAATCGGAAGCAGTAAGCAATGAGTAGTTTAGTTTTAGTAGGGCGAAAAGCGGGAAGAAATCGAAATTGTTATTATTAATCTTATCATCGAAATATTCCCATAACTTATGTTCATTTTCAAAAAAACTACTTGAAAACTCAAACGTAATTTCGTTACCAAAAATTTCTAAAAACCGGTGTATGGATTTTATTTTGTCTTTTTCAAAATCGTAATCTTTATTAATACTGCCTGAATGATGTTTAATAATAGGAATGGCAAACAAAAAAGCATATGCCCAAAGTATAGACTTATTTTCATTGGTCAGTGAGCTATTATGAATTTCGTTAAAATGATAATTGAGAAATATGTATGCACTTAAAAACGAATGTTCAGACCCTATTTTAATGCTTTTGTCCTGTGGAAAGAATATTGTATTTTGCATCCTTTCTGTCTGAAAATTAGGGTTTATTTTTCCGAAATCGTGGAATACAATTGAATCAAGAAACATTCGTTTCAAATGATTTCCTGCGGCACTGCTTCCAAAACATATGCTTTTGATGAGGTTATCTATAATCTTTTCAATTTTATTAAGCTCTACAAGGCGCAAAAAACAATCTTTCACCTCATAAATATGTTCTTGCAATGTTTCTTTTTGTTTTTGGGTATGTGTATGAGCTTTGAACTCTTTTTTTTCTTTGAAAATGGATTCAATCTTAATGTTATTTTTCGAGATACTTTTAAAAGACCTGAATGATACCATTGTTTTTTAATTTTAAGATCATAAAATTTACTTCATAATTAGCCTTTAATGTCCAATTGGTAAAGGCAAAACTTTCATATTTATATTGATAATTCTTATTGCCAATATCTGTATATCCTATCGGCAATCTTTCGAAATAAGAAAAAGTATTGCCGGATTCAATGCTAAACGGGCTAAACGCTTGTATGTATTTAGAACCTTCTACCGGTTGGTTTTTTATGTAAATTGATTTTATTTTAAAACTTTCATTCGGTTTAAATTCCTCAAAATCATGTACTGTATATTTTTTCCACCAAACCGAAAATTCGTTTTTCCCCAAATATGGCAAATATTCTGCGTAGTATTTTGAAAGGTTTTCATCGGCTTTTCGATGGGTTTCGTTTTCGGTATCGAAAAAGAAATAGCAGCGATATGCTGGGGCTACAAGTGTTTGTTCGGTTATCATTAGATTACCGCCTTGTTCTTTGCTTGCCATTCCGGTTGTATTGTTATAAGTAACTGTTGTTTTTTGGAAATTACCTTTTTCGTGATTTAAGGGTTGAATCCCAATTTTTAAATCCTGAAAACTTAAATAATAATCAGGTAAAACGCCTTTTTCCTTAAAACCGCTTTCGCCTGCAATTGCTCCCAAAATACCTAATAACGAAGGTTTATGCAACATGTTAAATGTTAAGTAAATAGGTTCATTTGTGTCGGGCTTTTTTAACATGCCGAAATCGGCAAATATATCTATTGAAACGAGTTTTTGCATTTTCTATGAGTTTAGAATTTTTTCTATAAATTGTCTAAGCTTATTATAAACTTTGTCGAAGTCGGGCAATTCACCGGCAGGCAAATGGTTTCCTAAACTGCTTTGCCATGCACGCTTGTTAGTTCGTCCTTTTATAAGGTTTACAAAATCATGGGTATCATTAATCTTGATGCCTTTGCTCTTTGCTTTTTCAAACAAAATGTTTTTTATTGAAGTGGAAGAATCTTCAGGTAATAAGTTACTCAGATAGTTTAGGTCGTAAATATCTCGTGGGCGATTACGTTGAATTAATGAACGTAGTTTTTCTCCCAATACTTCAATGAGCGAATATGTTGGTATAATTTCTGAAATTAATGAATTGTCGGAATATTCATGAAGTATAGGTTTTTGTTCTGCCGGTAAAAGTAGCTTTTCCGTAAAACTAATGTCAAGCTTAATTTGTGTTTGCCATCGTGAAGGTGGCAAAGGCTTTTGATTTGGTTTGTGGTTTGCTCCCCAATATTTTATTTTAATTTCATATGCTTGCTCTTTGCCATCCGATTTTTGAATTTTCCTATTTTGAAAATGAAATTTAATTCCGCTGTTTCTTGCAGCTTTTTCAATGATTTTTTTAATTAATTTCTCATCAGCCACAATTTTTTTGCCTAATAAGGTGAAATCCAAATCTTCCGAAAATCGATAATCAGGAAAATAGCATTTCTTCAATGCAGTTCCTCCTTTGAAAACAAAACAATCTTTGATGTCCTTGATGGAAAACATAGCGTTTAAAAAATGTCCTAAAACCCAATCTTTATCTATTGTTTCGGTCTTTAAGCTTTTACTTTCGGCAATTTTAATTATCTCTTTTTGTAATATCATATCAAGAGTTTGCAATTTCTATGATTTCATCTTCATCTATATTGATTATAAGGTTCCACCTGCTATTTGTTTTACCGGTCTGAAAACCACCTGATTCAAACAAATTGTACTTTTTGTTTTTGACAGATTGAGCGTATTTTTTAAAATAATCCATATCAGGCTTTTTTAAAAGTTCCGTTAAAAATGCTAATCGTTTCGTTACAGCAATGTTGTTGATGGCTTTACAATATTTCACCATTTTTTGAGCACTCAATTTTGCATTATTAAAAGCCTTGATTATTTCGGCATATCCGCCTCCGTACTGCGGTAAATCAAAACAATCAACTATAGTTTTTTCAACATCGGTAATTCTAAATTGATGATTTCCATACCCCAACTTTTTAAACCCAATCAACTTTTCATTCTTCACTTTTATAAATTTATATCGAATACCAAAAATGGTTTTGTTGGCTTTAATCATTGTGGTTTGCACATACATAACATTAGGTATTTGTTCGGTTAACCCGTGATAATGCATTGCAGACCAATAGGCTACGCCACCATTTTTTACAATAAAACTTGCAATTACATTTTCGTCCCTGAAATTATGACGACAATATTTGCCTTTTTCAATAACATCAATATAGCCCTGATTATTCAACTCTCTTAATGCTTTGTCCGAAAAATCATTCATAAAGCTGTCTTCTTTAGCGAAAATGTCAACACTATAATTGTCGAAAGTTTCCAATAATAATATAGATGGTTTTTTCATAAGTCAAAAATTACCTTTTGTTATGTTAGCCCATATAAAAATGACAAAATTAACAAAACAAAAGGTAAATGCAAAATGCAACATAATTATCTTATAGAAAGAATAATAACAGGCCATTCTGTACTAAAGTATTGTTTTCTAACTTTTTTGTGATTTGATTAAGCAAAGCACCTTAATTTCTGATTATATTCTCACACAAATCAAAATTTTATTTCGAATCTTACATTCCAAAAACAATAGCTCCTTCCGGTTTGTTTTCAACAACCAAAGAAGTATCGTTTCTGAAAATTTCAATTTTGGCAATTTCCGAACTGTGTTGTTTTAATTCTTCGCTTAATCCCGATAAATCCAAAACTACCTTGCCGTTTTGTTTCTTATCTTTCATTTTAATTAAATTGTTAAAATTTGGCAAAACAAGTTTTGAATTTTCGTTCAACTGTACCCAAATCAAAAATTCGTTTTCGGTGCCTGCCTTCGAGGCACTGTCATAATACGTTGCTCCGCGCCGCATTGCTTCTTTTAGCTTGTTGATATCTTCGGCGCTCAAATTATCAGCATCTTCTCCTGCCAAAGCAACTACTTCTCCCAGATTTTTAGGATTGACTGAAAAATGATGCAAATAATGCCCTTCTTCGAGTTTTGATTGGCGGCCTATAGTTGTCATTTCTTTTTCTTTCTCACCGGGCGAACTAAATGGTGCAGTAATTTGTTCACTGTAGATATTGTTTTCTGCCCAAATATTTATGCCATGATTTACCTGAACCGGACCATGAACTGATAAAGCCACTTTTCCTGCCTTTCCGCTCATAGCAAAAGTTGCCCCGAAAAACCTAACGTCAATGCAACTTAGGATATTCTGTGCAACAACTTTCTTGTCTTTTGCAGTATCTGTATTAAAAACCTTGAAATACGAATCTTCTAAAGTTAGCGGATTAAATTCGTCATTCAATCGTTTAAAATAAAACACTTTTTCGCCTTGATACACATCTTTGATATAGTTTTTTACTGTGTATTTAAATGCTTTATCGGTAGCGTAAACGTTTCCGTTTGGCAATGTTCGTGGCTGCCCCGAAAAATCGGCATTATAATTTGAATTAATGGCTTTTACAATTGCCGCTCCAAATACTCTGTTTTTGAATTTTTCCATAATATTATTTTATTTAATGGTGTCGAGCCTTTGGCTCTTTTAATTATTTGATTATATTTTCTACCATAATTTCGTCTCTACGAGACACTTATTCGTTGTCGTCTTACTTTTTAAAAATTGTTTCCGAAAAATAGCCTGACAGAATCATGGGCAACAAATCTTTCATGTTGGTATTGGTTTCGAAGCCCATTACTTCGCTAATTATTTTATCAAACTCGAAACGTGTAGCATCGCCTCGGTAAAATTTGAATGCGTGCTTATAAGTATCGAATGCCCTGGCAATTGCAAGTTTCAGTTTGTTGCACTGTGTTTTTTGCAAAAATGGTTCGAGCAAAGCATGTGAACGCTCGCCCGATTCACTTTTGTTTAGAATTGTGCGGATTAATTGTCCTGCGGCGAAACCAAATTCATCATCAGAGTTAATGTGTTCCGCCGAATTTTCTGGTTTTGCAATTGCTTTTAGTTTTTCTAAAAGTAGTTCAGTTTTGTTTACCATATCTTCCTTGTTTTTAGAGTTTACAAAATAATTATATAGGCTAAACCATATGTTTAGTTTTTCTTTAATTCTATATGTTTTGTCGAATTCTTTATCGTGTGCAATATCATCTAAAATACTTTTTTGCATCATATTTTGAAACATTTCATGTATAATAGCCTGAGTTTGTGATTTATACACATAATTGTATAATGCTGTTCTGTACATATAAAATAAATTAACAATAGCATCGGTTGCTCCATAATTGGGTTTCACCTCCATATCATCAAAATATTTAATCCATACACCTTTTTTTGTTTCAGTAATCAGTTGATTATTAAATATTTTATTGAGCACATTCTGCTGAAATTCAAAAATATTTGTGAGCGGAAGGCTTTTTAGTTTTCCCGCTAAGGAAAAAGGTTCCTTGATTATTATATCGTCAATTTTATAGCGAAAAACAGGCACAAAATCTAAATCGACAATTCTGCTGCCTTTTTCTTTGTTGTTAAAATAAATAAGGTAGTAGTTTTGAAGGTTCTCTTTTTTCTTTAGTAATTCCTCAATAATTTCTTTGTGTCCGGATTTTTTATCCTTTTTATAAAATTTAACAGCTCTTTCAGAAAGTTCCTGCTCTTCAACAAAAAGAGGGAATGGATTTGGTAGTATTTTGTTTTTTTGTTGAAGGTTAAAAAAAAGAAATAATTTCTTTGCCTCAATGCCATTAACCCGATAATTCAGCTCTATAGGTGCGGATTTATGCTGCAAAAATTCTTTTTTGTCGTTAAATCCACTTAAACTGTCTGCTATGCCGTATAAATCGCCGGTTGCAGACTTTACATTGAATTTATCTTTGTTGAAGAGTTTTTCTGCAAGGAATCGGGATTGTATTTCTTTGTAGTCTTCCAAAGTTGGTTCATTCATAAAAAAATAGAACATATATTGGTCTTTTGCCTTAGCATTTTCTTCATCGTTTGCCAAAAAGTCCAGCATTTTTGTTTTTACGAAAAATTCAAGCTCTTTGCACCATTCTTCATGTTGCATGTTTTCCGGATTCAAAAATTTTCGGGCAGCTTTAAAATATGCACCGGCGGAATCAAGTAATTTTTTTTCGGATATTTTTTTGTAAGCTTTTGCATTTAAAGAAATTCCAAAAGGAGAACCAATTGCTATATATACTTTTGGTCCGGAATTAAAACTTTTCATTGCATTAAGCATTTCGGTATTTGTAGCTAAATCCAAAAAATCTTCATACATCAAATTTCTTTTCGAATCCTTCTCCACCCTCAAAATATTCTCGTCCTTCACCACCAATTCATCGCCTTCTTTTTCAAGAAAAACATAAATTCCTTCTTTTAGTTCGAGATTTTCTGAAAAAATTTCAGGACTTTTTTCCTCTAAATGCTCCACAAATTTCACAATTTCTTGTATCATCTTTTTCTTTTTTTATTCTTACAGCATATATTCGGGCAACTTGTTGTGTTTCTGAATAAAATTACGCAGGTCGATTAATCCTTTTCGCAAATTTTTAGTTTTTTCTGATTTTAAAACTTCAAAGATACTATCTTTATTCTTGAATTCAAATAGAATACGTATCAATATGTATAGTTTTAATTCGGGGTTTCTAGCTATGTAATATTGCATATAATGCTGAATTCCCTTGTCGAAATCGTGCAGATGGGCATTAAACCTGAAGATAAATTCTGTGTAGTTGTTTAGCATTCTGTTTTTGTAAAAATCATCATTTCCCCATGCGTTTTTCTTTACTTTTTCTTTATTTTTAATTTCCCTGAGTTTATTAAGATGTTCTATCGCCAATTCTTTCATAGCAGGTGTTTCGCAATGCTTGATAAAAATTTCCATCAATTCGTTGTACAAAGTATATCGGTTCAGAGAGTTTTCTGTAATTAGGTTTATTCCTTTGATTAAGAATGCATCAATTTCGAGACCTTCCCGATAAAACCGGACTACCTGCTCATAGAAATCCGCTTGGTCTATTCCTACAGACTCGAACGGGTCGTAGGCTGAAAATATCTGCAATCTGCAAGCATGAGTTAATGTTTCGTACAAGACCTGTAATTCTTTTCCGCATTGTACATCTGGTGCACCGTTTTTGTTGCACTCAACAATTTCCTTAAACAATCTTTTCACGACGAAACGCCATTTTGGTCGGTCTTTTTTCGAAATATAAGAATTTGGTGCCAAATAGTTCTGTTCCATGGCATTTTCGTGGAAGAATGCTACTTCAGATGCTATCTCGTCAATCGATCTGGTTTTTGATACTTTTTTAGTTTTTTGTTCTTTAAAGGGCTTTTCTATCAGTTTATCAAGCTGGTAATCTTCTTTCTTGTTTTTAGGAATCACCTTATATAATTCTGCAACCAGAAATTCAAGTTCTGCCTTTGAATGTTTTTTTACTATAGTTCTTAATTCAGCAATTTTCATGTTAAGTTTTTTATATTAGGATATTCGATTATAAAATGCCGCACGTTTACATGTTTTATCTAACAATCTGCGAATCACTTGTTTATTTGTGATATTTGCTATCATTAATAATTTCACAAAATCCGAAACCCAGCGAATTCATGCTACCAAATCCTGCACTAAGCCCGGTTTTTATGAGCTCATCGGGGGCAGTAAGTTCAAAATCGTAATACCAGCCTTTTATTTTTGTTTGCTGTTGTGTGTGAGCTTTTATAGTTTGCAGTTCTGTTTTAGGCTTGCCGCTTTTGTTCCTGTGAAGTTCTTTTACTTTAAAATCAATATCCTTTTTTTCTTCCAATGTTTTACCGCTTACTTCATGCTTTTGCAAAAGGTTGTTTATGAACAATTCTTTATATTCGGCTAATAATGGTGAAGCATACTGTTCATGTTTTTTGTCTTTTTCAGTAATTCCAAGAACAATTGGAGTCAAACTTCTAATTATTTGTGTTTTTGTTTCGGGTAACACTGTCTTCATTGCCTCAATTTGTGATATTTCTGCGTCTATTCCCGATATTTCGTCGGCAATACGAACTTTTTGGTCGCAAAACAAGCCGGAAACAAATTTTTCATATTGCTCAGGCAGCAGAAACGAAACCTGAAGATAAGCGTTTCTCGACCAAACAGAAATTCTATCCGATTTTGGTATTAGCTTCCAAGTGTTTCGCGGAAATTGCAGATTCGAAAAAGTGAATAGCTTGAATGTTTTTCCATCATTCAGTTTGTATCCGTGGTTGTGTAGAATGTTGGTGAATTCTTTGTCGGCACTAGCCAACACTTTGTATATCCATGAGCTTACAGGATATCTATAATTCAATGGTAAAGTTTGCCTGTTTCCTTTAAGTGAAAATTTAATTCTAAACCGCATTTCAATGCCTTTTGTTTGTAATAATTTTCTGTAAAATATTTTTATGGCAAATTTAAAAAAAAACAAAAACTTATTTGCTCATATATTCCTTATATGGTTCAAAAAAATAACCCAAAAAATCGAAGTTTGTAATTTTCAAAAAATAAACTTAATTTGTTCTATTAAAAAATAGAAAATATGACGATAGTAAATAGTATATATAATGCCTTGAAAAAGAGAATTTTAGTCCTCGACGGTGCAATGGGAACTATGATTCAAAATTGCAATTTGACTGAAAAAGATTATCGTGGCAATCGGTTTGCAAACTACGAAATTGACCTGAAAGGAAACAACGATTTATTATCTATTACTCAAACCGATATTATCGCCGAGATTCATGATAAATATCTTGCAGCGGGTGCCGATATTATTTCTACCAACACATTCAATGCCAACAGAATTTCTATGGCCGATTACAAAATGGAAAATTTTGTTTATGAAATGAATTTTGAATCTGCTAAAATTGCTAAAAAGGCAGCCATAAAATATTCAAAAATTGACAAGAATAAACCCAGATTTGTTGCCGGCTCAATTGGTCCAACAAACAGGACATGTTCTATTTCTCCCGACATAAACAATCCGTCTTTTCGTGCAGTGAATTTCGATGAAATGGCAATTTCATATACCGAACAAGTGAATGGACTGATTGATGGAGGTGCAGACATTTTACTTTTAGAAACTATTTTTGACACGCTGAACGCTAAAGCTGCACTTTTTGCAATAAATAATATTTCGGAGGAGAGGGACATAAAAATTCCTGTTATGGTTTCGGGAACTGTTGTCGATGCCAGTGGCAGAACTTTGTCGGGGCAAACAGTTGAGGCTTTCGTAGATTCTATTTCCTATCCGCACCTGCTAAGTATTGGGCTGAATTGTTCGCTGGGTGCCAAAGATTTAGCCCCTCATCTTGAAGAAATTTCGAAAAAGTCGAATTGTTATATCAGTGTTCATCCGAATGCTGGATTGCCAAATCAATTTGGCGAATACGATGAAACAGCTAAGGAAATGGCTATTTTAATGAAAGAATTTGTTGGCAATAAATTTGTAAACTTGATTGGTGGTTGTTGTGGCACAAGTCCGGAGCATGTCTTGGAATTTGTAAAATTGGCTGAAAATGCAGAAATCAGGACTGCACCGTCACTTAAAAAGGAATTAAAACTTAGCGGATTGGAATCTCTAACAGTTTCAGCGGCAAGCAATTTTGTAAATATTGGCGAAAGGACAAATGTGAGTGGCTCTCGAAAATTTGCACGCTTAATTCGTGAAAAAAAATATGAAGAAGCGCTCGAAATTGCTAAAAATCAGGTTGAGGGAGGAGCTCAGATTATTGATGTAAATCTTGATGATGCCATGCTTGACACAAAAGCAGAGATGGCGAATTTCCTGAACCTAATAGCTTCTGAACCAGAAATTGCCAAATTGCCAATAATGATAGATTCCTCGAAATGGGAAGTTATAGAAGCAGGCTTGAAATGTTGTCAGGGAAAGGCAGTTGTAAATTCTATTAGCTTGAAGGAGGGTGAAAAAGATTTTATTTCTAAAGCAAAAAAAGTAAAAGCCTTTGGCGCTGCAGTTGTTGTTATGGCTTTCGATGAAAATGGTCAGGCAACAAGTTTCGATAGGAAAATTGAAATTTGCGAGCGAGCATATAAAATCCTAACTGAAAAAGTAAAATTTTATCCTCAGGATATAATTTTCGACCCAAACATTCTCACAATAGCAACGGCTCTCGAAGAACACAATAATTATGCAATCGACTTTATTGATGCTACCCGATGGATAAAAAATAATTTGCCCTATGCAAAAGTTAGTGGAGGTATCAGCAATTTGTCGTTTTCTTTTCGTGGAAACAATACGATTAGGGAAGCTATGCACTCTGTTTTTTTATATCATGCAATAAAAGCGGGGCTCGATATGGGAATTGTGAATGCCGGAATGTTGCAAATTTATGACGAAATTCCAAAGGATTTGTTAGCTCTTGTCCAGGATTTGATTTTTAACAAAAGAAACGATGCCACCGAGAGGCTTCTCGCTTTCGCTGAAAATGTTACTGAAACCAAGGAAAAACAGAATTTAATTGAAGAGTGGCGGCAATTAAAAATAGCCGAAAAACTGTCTTTTTCACTTGTAAAAGGAATCGATAAATACATAGAAGAGGATATTGATGAAGCACTAAAAACTTACGAAAATGCTGTAACAATTATCGAAAATCCGCTTATGGCGGGGATGAACAAAGTTGGCGATTTGTTTGGCTCCGGGAAAATGTTTCTACCGCAAGTTGTGAAAAGTGCCAGAGTTATGAAAAAAGCTGTTTCGAAATTACAGCCTTATTTGGAAGCAGAAAAGCAAGGAAATGAGACAATTACACATGCAGAAAAAATTCTGCTTGCCACAGTAAAAGGCGATGTTCACGATATTGGAAAAAACATTGTAGGCGTGGTGCTTGGCTGCAACAACTACGAAGTGATTGATATTGGTGTGATGGTTTCTGCTGAAAAAATATTACAAACAGCAAGAGAGAAAAATGTTGATATAATTGGACTTAGTGGCTTGATAACACCATCCTTGGAGGAAATGGTGCATGTTGCAAAAGAAATGCAAAAACAGGGAATGAAAATTCCACTTTTGATTGGAGGTGCAACAACTTCTGAAATTCATACTGCTGTGAAGATTTGTCAAAACTATGATGCTGCTGTTATTCACGTTAGAGATGCCTCAAAAGCTGTTGGTGTAGTAGCAAATTTACTTTCTGTTTCTCAAAAAGAAAAATTTCTTAGTTCTGTTGATAAAAAATATAAGGAGTTGAAAGATAACCATTTGAGAAAAATTAGTTCGAAAAAATATATTTCAATTTCGGAAGCAAACAAAAATGGATTGAAACTTGAGTTTAAAAACAATATAAAAAAGCCAATTGTTTTAGGCACAAAAGTTATCAAAAGTTATTCTATTGAAGAAATCAGTAAATATATTGATTGGACTTACTTTTTCCATGCCTGGAAAATCACGGGAAAATATCCTGCAATTTTTAATGATTCGGAAAAAGGCGAAGAAGCCAAAAAACTTTTCGACGATGCTCAAGCATTTATTGCAGAAATAATTAGTAAAAAAATGTTGGAAGCACGTGCTGTTGTTGGATTATTCCCCGCAAATTCTTCCGGCAATAATATTGAAGTTTATGAAAATGAAAACGTTAGAAAAACGATAGCTAATTTTGCTTTTCTCAGAAATCAGGAATTAAAAAGCGACGGACAACCAAATTTGTGTCTGTCAGATTTTATTTCACCATCAGGAGAAAATCAAGATTATATTGGCTTTTTTGCTCTAACAACCGGAATTGGCATTGAAAAATGGATAAAACATTTCGAGGGTGAAGGAGATGATTACAATGTTTTAATGCTGAAAATACTTGCTGACCGTTTGGCAGAAGCTTTCGCTGAATTTCTGCACGAAAAAGTGAGGAAGGAATTTTGGGGATACTCGAAAAACGAAAACTTCGAAATGGAAGATTTGCAAAGAGAAAAATATCAAGGAATAAGGCCTGCACCGGGCTATCCTGCCTGTCCTTCGCATTTCGATAAAAAAACAATATTTGAGATTCTTGATATTGAAGAAAAAATTGGGATGAAGCTTACAGAAAATTTCGCCATGTATCCGGCAGCTTCGGTTTGCGGATTTTATTTTGCACATCCAGATGCAAAGTATTTTAATGTTGGCAAAATCTCGAAAGACCAATTAAATAATTTTGCTCTGACAAATAAAATTGAAGTTGAGGAAGCTGAAAAAATCCTTAGGACGAATTTGAATTATTAGCTGGGCTTGTTGGCTGTTAGCAAAAAACTAAAGCAAATGGCTAAAAGCCAACACCTAATCTACGTTTTCAACTTCTTTTTCTTAGCTGCCGGAAATAATATATTGTTTAAAATCAATCGATATCCCGGCGAGTTTGGGTGCAAATTTAATTCTGTGGGCGGGTCTCCAACTCTATGACGATAATCTTCAGGATCGTGGCCGGCATAAAATGTCCATGTGCCTTTACCAAATTCTCCATGAATATATTTTGCTTCGTTTGCCGATTTATTTTCGCCCATTACCAAAACGTTTGATTTAATATATTCTTTATGAAAAGATGTGGTTTGTCCCATAAAACCTTTTATCAGACTGGTGTGATTTTGGCATAGCATTGTTGGAATCGGGTCCCATTTTGCTGAGAAATCGAACAGCGAAAAATAATCATTATTCTGGCTAACTTTTCTTTTTTCGGTGGCATCGATACTCGAAAACTCGTACCTGTAAGGGTCTCTGACTAATTTAAAATTTTTAAATGCAAAACAATTATCGTAATTTAATTTTGTTTGAGCATCGGGATCGGCAGCATCACCATCAAACATTTTTCCACAAATGTCAACATTGGCTGCTGCGAGAGAAATGTCGTAAGAGTCGGTAGCAGAGCACATTGCAAACAAAAAGCCTCCTCCAAAAACGTATTCGCGGATTACTTTCGCAACGGCAAGTTTCAAATCGGAAACTTTTGAAAAACCTAATTTTGCAGCCATTTCTTCGTTTCGTCTCACTTCTTCCTGATACCAAGCCATATGATGAAATGAGGCGTAAAATTTTCCGTATTGTCCGGTAAAATCTTCATGGTGTAGATGCAGCCAATCGTATCCTTCAAGCCCCTGCACAATCATTTCTTCATCGTACAAAATGTCATAAGGGATTTCGGCATAAGTCAGGGTGAGTGTTACGGCATCGTCCCACGGTTGTTTGCCTTTCGGCGAATATACGGCGATTGTTGGAGCATTTTCTAATTTTACAACATCCATATTTATTTCGGCTTGCGAAATTTCGCTCAAAATTGCACTCGCCTGAACATCAGCAATAACTTTAAAACTTACACCACGAATTATACATTCAGTTTCAATATCTTTATAATATGGTATCATAAAACTACCCCCTTTATAATTTAGCAACCACTGAACTTCAATTTTGTTTTGTAAAGTCATATATGCAATTCCATATGCTTTAAGGTGGTTTTTTTGTGTGTCGTCCATTGGGATGAGGAGGTAGGCTGCGTTTGCAATGTTTGCTATTAGCACAAAAACTAATATTATGATTGTTTTGGAAATGAGTTTCATCTGTAAATATCTATTTGTTTAGTAAAATTGATTTAAGTAAGATAAAAATTACAATTGGTTTTTTTTTGCAAATTTAATTGATTGATAAAAGTTTTCTAAAAGATGTGGTAATAGTTCATTTAAATTTATTTTCTGTGATACTACCCAATTTCGAATTTCCTTATCAATTGGAAATTCCTCCATTTTTATCCATTGAATTTTGCTTGATTTTATATCTTCTTCTGTAATTTCAGGAATATCGCTACAATCAATATTTTCATCATCGTATGAAATTAGGTTTTCCGGAACTCGAATTTGGTGCTTATTAAGAAATCCAACTTCTTTTATAGGAATTTTTTCATTCCTGAAATCTATTTCCAATGGTGATACATCATTGTCATTTTCTAATAATTCAATAGCATCTTTCCAGTATAGTTTTCTTTTTTTCATATTTTTTCATTTTCATAAAAAGTTCGTTCTTTTTTCTTTGCATATCTTGCTGAAATAATGCGATATATATTGTTTCGTATCGTATAAATTACAACAATTATTGTATCTGCAAATTTCCCAATTGATACCCAACGATTTTCTCCATAATCTTTTCTCAAATCGGGTGAAGATATTCTTTTTCTGTCAAAAAAGACATCTTTTGCATAACTGAAGTCAATTCCATGTTTTTCAATATTTGATTTGTTTTTATTCTTGTCCCATTCAAATTCCATTTATACTGCTTTTATAAGCTAATATTTTTTTGAAAGACTTCAATTGAATTATTATTTTTCATGTTCTAGCTCCAAAAATCAAACTCCCAACTCTAATCATAGTGCTGCCTTCCTCAATTGCAATTCGATAGTCTCCGGACATACCCATCGATATTTCACAGAATTTTTCACTTTCGCTAAAATATTTATTCTTTATTTTCTTAAAACTGTTTGCAAGATATTTAAATTCATTGCGAATTTGATCTTCTTCCTCAGTATAAGTTGCCATTCCCATCAATCCGACTATTTCAATGTTTTGAAATTTTGAAAATTCTTCTGAATCTAAAATAGCAATTAATTTGTTGTAATCTAAACCAAATTTTGTATCCTCTTCAGCAATATGTAGCTGAAACATACACTTGATAATTCTGTTGTTTTTTTGTGCTTCTTTATTGATGGTACTCAGAAGTTTAAGGCTATCGACAGCATGAATCAGACCAACAAAGGGAGCAATATATTTCACTTTATTGGTTTGTAAATGACCAATCATATGCCATTCTATATCTTTTGGAAGTTCTTCATATTTTCTAACTAAATCTTGAATTTTATTCTCTCCAAAAATTTTCTGTCCGGCTTGATAGGCTTCCAAAATTATTTCGTTTGGTTTTGTTTTAGAAACAGCCACAAGTTTCACCGAATTCGGAATTGTTTCTGAAAAAAATCTAATATTTTGTTTTATGTTCATTTATTTCAAAATTAAAAAAAGCTACGTTCATTTTTCGTTTAAAAAAATCAATAGATACACTTTATTCCGAATAATAAATTATCATTTCTACTAAGACTTTTTTACAAACCGGGCAAAACTCTTTCACATTGTTCGATCTCATTTTGCAATCTGCTACCGGTCTGTATATTTTCTTTTTTACATAGCCAGCACCTTCAAATGCTCCTACTTTATTACGATACTTCCCATCGGTAGAAGTAGGAATGGGGGTATCGGAATCGACCATATTTTTCCATTTTTTTTCGAAATCAACTAAATTCGTAATATTTGGTTGATATGGCTCAACTGTCATATCGTACAGGTTTTCAGCTTTGTCGTAGCCATAGTCGTATTCGTCTGCCAGTGCTGCAAAAGCATGACCAAATTCGTGTACAAAAACTTTTTCTGATTGCTCGTTATCGCTCGAACAAAGATTGTAATAATTGTAGATTCCGCCACCGCCGTATTTTTCTGTATTTACAAGTATATATATTTGATCGTAAGGCACGCAGGCTGCAATATCTCTTACAGAGCGTATGTCTTTTGTGGTAAGATAACGTTCCGAATTGAAGGTATAAAAATGTGTGTTCAGGATAGTTTTTCTCCAAATATCCTTGCCAGGAATATCTGTTCCCGATTCTTCAGAAATGGCTTCAACCGTCCAATAGTTGAATCTACCTTTGTTTTCCTTAAAAGGAGAAACTGTAAAGAAAAAATTCACAAAACGCTCAGCGTCTTTTCGAAATTTTTTCATTTCCGATTTTGTGTACCCTTCCGGAATTATCACTACATCGATATTTGTGGCAGGGTTTCCAGAGTCATGAATTTTCTTAGTTTTAAAATTTAGTGGGTTTTCTTCAACAATAAAATAATTGTCGGGATTAATATAATGTGAAAAAATTGAATTGAATTTCTGATTTTTAGAACGACTCTGAATTTCGAGCCTTACAGTATTTTTTGGATATGGAAAAACTATTGATTCATAAAAACTTTTTCGCATCACTTTTGCTTCGGGTGTGTCTTGCCACTCTCGGAAGAGATTTGAATATCCACGCGAAAAAATCAGCTCATTGCTTGTCGAATCGTAAACCAAATAGCGATAATCGCCATAATCGAAAGCATCTAAAAGATTTTTTTGCGAGCCTCCCCAATATGGCTCACTTTTTATTTGTTCAAAAAATATCAAGGCATTGTGAGCATTTCCTGATTGTGAATAATCTACTCTCATGGTTTTCGGCAGAAAATAATCGTCGAACTTCACTTGAGCATTTACAAAAACAAAACTTCCGACAAACAAAAAAACTAATAAATGCCTCATAATAAATATATTATATAGTAAACAAAAAATTTGATAACAATTACAAAGTAAAGAAATTTTGTAATAGAACACTGAAAGTTAGAAATTGGAAATTAGAAAAAAAATGAATTAGAGATTTACGCAATTGAATAATTTATTTTAATGAGAACTCGTATTTTTTAACTAATAAAGCTCCAGTAATTTTCATTATTTATTACTTGAAATTCAGTTCCAGAATAATGTTCTAAAAATTCTTTCGACGGTTTTACCGTTTTTTTAGGATTGAATTTGAATTCAAAAGCAAAGAGTTTTCCGTCTTTTTCTTCAATATAATCAATCTTCTTTTTGTCATAAGTACGCCAAAAATAAGTATTTACAAATCTTCGATTATTATTGTTTGCTTTTTTACGTTCAAGAATGCAGAAATTTTCCCACAATCCACCAACATCATTTCTTAAACTAATTGGGTTATAGTTTTGTATTAGTGCATTTCTTATTCCCAAATCATAAAAATATATTTTTTGGCTTTTTCTTATTTCTTTTCTTAAATTACGACTATATGAAAATAATCTAAAAAGAACAAATGCTTTTTCAAGTATCTCGATATAACGTTTTATTGTATGTGCATTTTCTCCAAGTAAAGTAGCTAATTCATTGTATGACAATTCATGACCTATTTGAAATGCAATAGTTTTCAGCAAATTCATCAACAAATCGGAACGTTTCAGTTTTTCAAATAAAAGCACATCTTTATACAAATAATTACTGGCAATATTATTTATCTCTTCCTTTGCTTCATCTATGGGTTTGTCGAAAACTTCGGGATACAAACCCAAACGGAGTATATTTTCCAATTTCGAATGAGTTTCAATAAAATCATATTTTTGCTGAAGTTCTATCATCGAAAATGGAAACAATAAAAATTGTCTTGACCTTCCGGTTAAGGGTTCAGAAATCTTATTACTCAAATCAAAACTTGACGAACCAGTTGCAATTATTTGCAAATTTGGAAATGTATCTGTGATTATTTTTAAAATTAGTCCAATATTATTAATATATTGAGCTTCGTCTAAAACAATAAGTTGATATCCGCCTAAAAAATTCAATAACAGTTCGCTATTTGTAGTTTCTAATGCGATTTTATTTTGCAATAATTCGCAATTTATGTATTTTGATTTAGTATATTTCGAAAGAATTTGTTTCGATAATGTTGTTTTTCCAACTCTTCGCGCCCCATAAATTATCATTACCTTTCCTTTGAATAAATTATTCTCAATTTTTTCTTGAATTATTCTATCAATTTGCATATTTATCATTTTTAATATATTACAAAACTATTAAAAATATGAAACAAACTTCATAAATTCTTATAAATATATGAAGTTAAGTTCACAAATTTCAATGAATTTATGAAGTTAAATAAATATACAATCCACTTCATGACTTAATTTAGGAGAGAGCTATTATTAATTATTGGCTTATTAAAAAAAGTCAATAATTGCGATACGCTTGTGTTTAAGGCATTCGTTTGCAAAAGTAAACTTCTTAATTTTAAACGATTCACAAACCATTTTATCGATGTATTTTTATAAGCTGCTTCAAAATAATGAGTTTGCTAAGAAATACTAATTATTCGGATTTGTAAAATGGAATAAAATATTTTATCAAATAATTCGTAATTATTATTTCATTTCGATTATATATTTTTGAGCAATTATTGAATAGTTTGATTTTAGGAGAATTTGATGATAGAAATAAAAAATATAACCAAATCGTTTGGCGACTTAATGGTTCTGAAAGGAGTAAATTTTCATATAAATAAAGGCGAAATTGTGTCGATAGTTGGTGCAAGTGGAGCCGGAAAAACTACTTTATTGCAAATAATAGGAACCCTTTTAGAAGCTGATGGAGGAACTTTAAGAATCAACGATATTGAGATTAATAATCTAAAAAACAAACAGTTAGCAAGATTCCGTAATCAAAATATTGGTTTTGTTTTTCAGTTTCATAATTTGCTGCCTGAATTTACTGCCATCGAGAATGTCTGTATTCCTGCCTTCATTGCAAAAGAGTCTGAGAAACAAGCAATTGCACGAGCCGAAAAAGTTATAGGTTTTCTTAAAATGACTGAACGTAAAAACCATAAGCCGGCAGAACTTTCCGGTGGCGAACAGCAAAGAGTTGCAGTGGCAAGAGCGTTAATAAATAATCCTCAAATAATTCTTGCCGACGAACCTTCAGGAAATTTAGACACGAAAAATAAAGAAGAATTGCACAAATTATTTTTCGATTTAAGGAAAAAATTTAACCAAACTATTGTTATAGTTACTCACGATAAGGAACTTGCTGCCATGTCTGATAGGATAATTCAAATTAGCGATGGAATTGTTAAAATTTAATATGTTGAAAGTTTATAAAGTTAAATGTTGGCAGTGAGCTAAAAGTTAGCCAACAAAATAAATATTATAGAAATGAACTACACCACCAAAATACTAATTATTGTTTTGTTATTTTTTAGTTTTAAATTGTTTAGTCAGCAAAAAACTATACTCTTAACTCTGGAAGAAGTAATCGATTTGGCTGTATCTCAATCGCCAGATTCATATATTGCAAAGCATCGTTTTCTTGGAAAATACTGGCAATATCGTACTTTTAAGGCAAATTATCTGCCTTCATTGTCGCTTAATTCAACACTTTTGAATTACAATAAATCTATACGAAAAACTACTTTGGATGGGCAAGATGTTTTTTTAGACCAAAATTCTAACAATTCCTCAATGCAGCTTTCGTTGAATCAGAATATTGGCCCCACTGGCGGGAGCATTTATTTAAATTCAGACGTTTTGCGTCTCGACCAATTCAACGACAGTACAACTTCATACAGCTCATCGCCAATTAGCATAGGAATTGTTCAACCGATTTTGTCGTTCAACAGCTTGAAATGGGAAAGGAAAATAGAACCAATAAAATACGAAGAAGCTAAAAAAGAATATGTTGAGAGCATTGAGCAAATATCGATGGATGCCGTTTCACATTTTTTCGAATTGCTTTCGGCACAGCTTGACGTTCAAATATCTAAAATAAATTTCTTAAATACCGATACACTTTTCAAAATTTCTGAAGGTAGATTTAATATAGGAAAAATTGCTCAAAACGAATTGTTGCAAATGGAGCTTAGTTTTCTGAATTCAAATTCCGATGTAAACAATTCAGAATTAAACCTTAAAATTATGGAGTTCAGATTACGCTCTTTTTTGGGATTTAACGAAACAGTAAAACTGGAATTGATTGTACCTTACGAAATTCCTAAACTTGAAATAAATGTATCGCAGGCAATGGATTTGGCATTAAAAAACAATCCCGATATTTTATCCTACCATCGCCAACTTGTTGAAGCAAAAAGAGATGTCGCCCAGGCTAAAGCTGAAAATCGTTTCAATGCAAATTTGTCGTTAAATTATGGTTTAAGCCAAACCGCCACCGAAGCAAAAGATGTTTATATTGATCCACAACAAACTTCGAATTTATATTTTGGCATTGATATTCCGATTATTGATTGGGGCTTGGGCAAAGGTGAGGTAAAAATGGCAAAGTCGAATGAGGAACTTACAAAAATTGTAATCGAGCAAGCCGAAATTGATTTTCAGCAAAATGTTTTCCTTAAAGTTATGCAATTTAATATGCAAAACGAGCAAGTGAGAATTGCTGCAAAAGCCGATACAATTGCACAAAGCCGCTACGATGTTACAAAACAAAGATTTCTTATAGGAAAAGTTGACGTGCTAAACCTGAACGATGCCCTCACTGAAAAAGATGTGAAAAAACGAAGCTACATAAGCTCTTTGCGATCTTATTGGAACTATTATTTTACAATAAGGATGCTTACATTATACGATTTTGAAAAAGAAGAACCATTGATGCAAGATTTTGAAAAACTTGTTGAGTAAAATTATGTTGCTGGGTTTCGAGTTGCGGGTTGCATGTTGCAAGTTGTCAATGCCTGAAACTAAAAATCCTAAAGTTTAGGAACAAATAATCCCTTATTAGTGAAAAAATTAAAATTCCTCAATTTTCTCTAACAAATTATCCAAACCTCTGAAGGCTTTTCTGAAAAATTGGTATCTGTGTTTTTCGGCAACTCCACTAATTAGAGTAGATTTTTTTATGAGGTTGTTTAGCCAAATTTCGGTTTCGTTGCAATATGAAATATTTGAAGTTGACATTGTGTTGAACGATTGATGCCCAAGATAAACTGCTTTGGTGTTTCCGAGCGAAACCAATACACAATTGTTCGTAATTTCTATTTCGCTAAAATAAAGCGAATAATTATTTTCATCAGCAACAATTTTGTCTTCCGAGGCATATTTTTTGCTTATCTCAGCTTGTTTTTGAATATCTATTAGTTGTAATTTAAGCGATGCACAAACATTTTTTACATCTTCAATAGAATTGAACATTCCTGATTCCCAATAAAATTCAATTTGTTTTAGTGTGCTTTGAAAAGTTGAATCTGTCCAAATTTCAATTGATGGAATTGAGGTATAGGCTATAAAGATTTGTTTCCCAAGTTCCTTAAGTTTATCCGGAATATTCACTATATCGAATTTCTTGTCTTGCAGTGAGGGAACATTCATTATTGACCTCATCCAATAAAACATTTTAAAAGCTGCCATTTCGGGATATTTATAGTTATGAAAAACTGGTATATCCTGACAAGCATAAATTATTTGACTATTTTTTGCAGCTTTTATTATCGTCAAATCTTTCAGCAAAGATTTTAAATAATCCTCAAAATTATCTTCAAAATTTTTCATTACGGTATATCCAAAAGTAACCGTTCCGGTCTCGAAATTGCTGAATGAATCGAAAGAAATTTTGTATTTATTACAAAGTATTATAACATCGTTGATTGTTAATGAAGTTTCTCCTCGAATCCTTCTATATGCACTGTCCATACTTATTCCCAAGCTTGATTCAAGCTCATAAACAAGGGAGCTGTTCGATGGAATAATATCTTCAATTTTATTTAAAAACTGTAATTGAATTGATATTGAATTATTTTTCATGTAATTGTTTTAAATTTGAAATAAGGGAACATCTAAAAATGTAAATTTCTTCGTTGTTTCAAAATTTTAAAATCCTCATTTACAATGGTAAACTGTGGTCTTAAAATTTCTTACGCCTTGAAATTTGCTATTTTTAGAAGTCCCCATAATAAATATGTTAATAAAAGTATTTTTACTAATTCTAATTTCATCTATTTTTAACATAATCTAATTTTAGTAAAAAAATAATTTGCAAATTACAATAATTTTGATTGAAAATTTGCATAATATGCAAAAATATTATTCAGATTTCATTTTTATAGAAATTATTTTTGGAATTCTACAAATTTCAAAAACAGATTGTAAATAACCGTTTTTATCGCCTTAATTACTGCCATACCTTTGTTTCATGAAAAGATCTTTAATAAAGATTGAAGGTTTAAAGAAATAGATTATTAATTTAAAATTTAAAGTTATGAAAACACAAATGTTTATTTTAAGAATTGCCATTATTGGCTTTTTGGTATTTTCGTTAAATTCTGTTGTTTCAGCTCAAAACAAAGAGAGTATTGCTGTGATAAGTATCGACACTAAAGGTTTGGACTACGACAATTCAACTATGGGAAGCATGGTTCGGCTCGAATTGGAAAAGGCAAATACTTTCGAAGTCCTGGACAAATATGATGTTGCAGATATTGTTAAGAAAAACGGAATTGACGTGAACGAATGTTTCGGAAAAACCAAATTGGTGAAAGTTGGAAAATTGCTCGAAGCAGACAAAATGCTCACTGGTAGTGCCGAGCGTTTTGGAGAGAAAATTATTCTAATTCTACGCATGATAGATGTTAGTACCGAAAAAATTGAAAAAACCGATGTGATGGAATATCTAAACCAACAGTCAGAAATTCAGATTATGGTTAGAATTTCATTGAATAATTTGCTTGGAATTGAAAACGACCAAAATTTGGTAGATTTATTATCGAATTTTAGTGCACCTATCACAAGCGAAAAAACTACACTGAAACTAAATGGGCCAAGAATGGGCGCGATTTGGACAACCGGAAGAGCTGCTGAACGATTGATGGCATCGGAAAAAGAAGGCGGATTTAATATGTATCCGGTTACTTCAGTTTTTGGATATCAGTATGAGGTACAGTACATTAGCTCAGGCGATTTTCAAGCACTCGTAGAATTTGTTGGAGCAATAAACGGTTTGGAGTCGGGAAAAGTTATTCCTTCATTGACTTTCTTGAATGGTTTTAGGTTCAACAAAAGTGGTTTTGAGTTGGGCTTGGGTCCTGTTTTTAGAATTTCGCAAGTGGCAGAAGGCTACTGGGACGAAAACGATATATGGCATATGGCCGACCAAGTACCTTCCGGTAGCAACTATAAATTGGAAGAAGCTCTCGACAATAGGGGAGATGCAAAACTTACCACAGGTTTGATTATTGCTGTTGGAAAAACTTTTAAATCAGGCTATTTGAATGTTCCGGTAAATCTTTATGTTTCGCCGAACAAAGAGGGCACTGTTGTAGGAATTTCATTTGGTTTTAATATTGCTAAAAGAAAAACTAAAAAATAGAATTAATGACTTTATCAGTTTTGCTTTATATGCCTTGTGGTCTTGTTATGCAAAACTGATGAAGTTTGAATCTTACCATTTTAAAAGTTACCAATAAATATTTATCAATTAAAAAATATAGACATGAAAAATTTAGCATTCATTTTGGCAATTGTCCTAATTTCAACTTCCTGTCTCGGGAAAATGAAGAAGGACACATATACTGACAGAACTTTCAATCATATTGATTTTAAAGAAATTACTTTTACTCTTGACAAGAAAACAAATGATACACTTCATATTGAAGGTCTTTTAAAACATAAGACTATAATAAAAGGGATTCCTTGCCACCACAAAATTAGTTTTGTTAAAAATTGGAAACTGGAATATTTCACCCTTGCCGATGAGCATACTTTTGGTGAATACATCTTTCCTAAAGATACTTACATTGGTTTTGATATAAATAAATATGATCTTCAAACACATTATTTGGTTGTAGCAGGACATGATTTTGTAAATACATGCAAATTCATATCCAATCAATCAATAAATGGTCTTTTATGCTCTGCTACTGAGGAGGTTATATTTACAACAAACTGGAATTTGCGAGCTTGTATTCTTGGCGATGATGACACTATTGAAGGAAATATGCTAAGGAAGGGTACTCTTGCAGTGTTTGCTGAGAGCGGAAGTTTCTCTACATATTGTTTATATGACCCAATAATTCAAGGCTATCAGTGTTCGGGAACCAAATATACAAGTTGGATATGGATGGGCGGAGGTGGTATTCGTTTTTATCCAAATGGAAAATTAAAATTCTTTTATGCTGTTGATGATATTGATGTGAATGGCGTGATATGTTTAGCATCTTCTACAAAAGGAGGGATATGGCTTTATGAAAATGGAAAATTAAAGAAATGTACACTTGCAAAAGATCAAACAATAAATGGGGTTTTATACGAGAAAAAGTTTACACTCAAATTCGATGAAAACAGAAATATAACAGAATCTTATAAAGATAAATTTTTCTAATGTATTACAGTTTTCCTATCTATACTTAATGCTTGTGAAGTTTGAAAATATGTAAATGACAATAAAATTTATGAGCATATTGAAAAAATGCTTTGGCCAGAGCTACTAAAGTTTAACTTTGATAGACTTGACAATTATGATTTAGACTGAGAAATATTTATTTAAAAATTAAAAAACTTTAAAAATGAAAACTTCTACAATAATAAATATCATTCGCTGGACAGCTCGTGTAATTGGTATATTATTAGTTCTGTTTACTATAATTATAGGTGTTGGTGAAATGCTTGGGAGCTACAATAGGAATGGAGTTTGTCCATTTGAGAAATTTGATAGTTTAATGATAATGGCATTTGTATTTTTTATTGTAGGTCTTGCCGGACTCATCTTTGCATTATGGAAAGAGGGTAATGGAGGCATTATTTCCTTGTGTAGCTTTATTATTTTTATCTTTCTTGTAGGAATTAATCCTCAAGCTAATTTTATTTATACTATTTTTATTTATCTGATACCTTCAATTTTATATATTTGCAGTTGGTGGTTAACGAAAAAATCATCAAAAAGCATTTCTTAAAAAAAACATAAACTATTGCTTGATGTTTTGAAGAGAATGAAGAAACTTTAAGACTGTTTTAATAAATTCAGTCCATAATAAAAACCCATACGTGTTACAGGGTTCATTGCAAACTGAAAGCTAATATTAGTAATCATATTTATTTGTTGAATAAAAGTGTAGTGCTTCTTTAACCCGCACTACGCATATCCAAAACGATATCATGAAAAAACAAATTTTTAATAAATCGACGATTAGAATTTTAAGAATAGGAGTTAGATCCTTACTATTGATTCTCACCACACTTTTGTTTCTCTTTGCACTGCTTTCTGGTTCAGAAACCTATGGCGGCGGATTGATGGGAGTGGTAAAAAATTCTCCAAACGCTCTTCCATGGGCTCTTTTGTTTATAATAAATTATGTAGTCTGGAAATGGGAAACAATTGGTGGAATTGTTTTGATATTGTTCAGTGTTGCAGCATTTTTCTTTTTTCAAGCCTATGCCGGCGATTTCAACTATTTTGTGCTGTATGCGATTTGTATTCCTTTGTTTTTGATGGGAACAATATTGATTTTTTGCAGAGAGCGTAGTAAAAACTACGCTTAGCAAGGTGGTTGAGGCACTCGAAGCCACATTTGATAGCTCAAACGGAGAAATAGCCACAAGTTGCAAACTTGCGGCAGGTGAGAGCGTAGTTGAATACTTCGCACAGCGAGGTTTTTATACAGTAAACATAAAAAAAGCCCCAAAGTAAAAGAACAATGGGGCTTAGTTTGAAGTAACAAATTATACTATTTAACCAAACTCATACATTTAGTTTCAGAATAGCTTTAATAATTAAAAATTGAATACTATGAAACAGTTTTCAGGGCTAAAACCGAGCAGCTCAACCTCTACCGGCAAAACCCCGATACTGCTTCAATATATAGTGTTGTATTTTTAACTCATAATTAATTAACTCAAATCTATTGTTTTAGTCTTTTACGCAGCGGACTGAATATGCTATCTCCTTAGGATTATCTATAAAGTCCAGAATTCCATGATTGTCACTTACCCTTATAAAGTAAGCATGGGCGGTATATGATGCAATATGTGTGGACGTAAACCACATGCCATTAGAATACATCGAGCTAAAATTACCGTTGTATAAATAGCCACCAGGAAGAGCACTGAAACCACTTGAATTAGTAGCATCCGTATTTGGAGAATTCCAATGAGAAGTTCCGGTTTCTTTTATCTTACCTCCGGCGACTGAAGTTCCCCCAAGAAATGTGGATAACTCATTCCATTCATCATAGCTTGGTACATGCCAGCCATCCGGGCAAATACCCTGTACCCCGCTTGGATTAGCAGAGCTGCTTGCAGCCCCATTCATTATAGTACTCCAATCGTATAAACCACCATAAGTATTGCAATTAGCATTATTATTGTCATAGCAGTTTCGTGTAATAGAGTTCCCTAGCGGTTCTTTTGTAACATTTAGATTTTCGCCCATCCAGCATTGGTTGCCAATTTCAACAGTTGAGTAGGTATTTCCATCAATATCATCAATTGTAGATGTTCCGCAGGTAAAGGTGGTGTCAGAACCTCCGGTGCTTCCAGTGCTTCCACCCATTAAACTTTGCCAGGCTGCTCCATCATAAGCCTGCAATTCGCCTGCTGTGCCACAATCTGTACACCAAACCATAAGACCAGCGGCTGGTGAGCTAATGGCATCTCTTTCTACTTCCGTCATACGTGGAGGAAGGAAACCTTGTGTAGTACTCTGAATTTCGAGAGCTGCACTGGCATCGGGTGTGTTAGTTCCTATTCCTTGTTTCGAAGCAGTCAAAGTGTTGCCACTTGGGATTGTTACATCTCCATTAAATACTAGTGAGTCTTTATCAAAATCACCATAAATTAGTGGAGTTTCAGAGTCGGAGTTTTCGATAAAAAGTTTATTGCTTCCGTAGGCATAGGTTCCTGCCTGATAACCTAAGAAAACATTATATGAACCATAATTATTTTCATATCCTGATTGATGTCCAATGAAAGTATTACCAGAACCTGTAGTGTTGCTATATGCAGTTTCGAAACCTAAATATATGTTTTTTTGCCCAGTTGTGTTTTCGCCACCGCTATAATATCCTCCAAAAAAGTTTTTTCTTCCTGTAGTATTATTCCCACCACTTTCTACTCCGAGGAAAATGTTATTGTCGCCTGTTGTGTTGCTATATCCTGTCCAAGCTCCAACAAAAATATTGTCATCACCATCTGTATTACTTGTTCCACTTTCCAGACCTATGAAAACATTAGATTCGCCTTTGTTACCAACGTTTTCGCCGATAAACACAGATCTGTCAGCATTTGTAGTTTCCAATCTGTTGCCATTCATTTGCCAACGCGTTGTATCTTGAATTGTGAAATTTATATTATCATCATCAGGCGTTTCTTCAACAAGTATTTTTGTGTCGTTGTCGGCATCAGAAATAGCATCGGAGCTTGTTGCCTGCCAGCTTGCAAAACCATTTGCATCTGATGTTAAAACTTTGCCTAATCCGGGATTGCCACCGGTGATTGTAAGAGTTCCGTTTATTGCGAGGGAGTCTGCATCAAAATCTCCATAAATAAGAGGTGTTTCTGAATCTGAGTTTTCAATGTAGAGTTTTTCACTTCCCATTTCATAAAATCCAGCATCATATCCCAGGAAAATATTTTTCTCACCGGTTTCATTGTAGCGGCCACTATTGTATCCAACAAATAGATTTCCCAGCCCTGTAGTATTGTTTTCTCCACTGTTGTACCCAAGATATGTGTTTCTCCATCCTGAGGTAGTTTGTTTTCCACTAAATGCTCCAACAAATGTATTGTAATCATCATTACAATTCATACCACTTTGATAACCGATAAAGACATTTTCTTCTGCATTCACGCCATTTTCTCCACTGTATGATCCGATAAAAACATTATCATCACCTTTTGTGCTTTTACCACTATAAGCTCCGATAAATACATTATTATCATTTTTTTCTGATTTTCCACTATTTTTTCCGATGAATACATTTTGATTATTGCTAAAATCATCACTTGCTCCTGCACCTTCTCCAATAATTACAGAACCACCTGAGTTCTTAGGTTCAATACGTGATCCTACCATGTTCCAACGCAATGTGTCATTCACAACAAACTTAATAGAATCTTCGTCGGCAGTTTCTTCAACCATGATTTTTGTGTCGTTGTCGGCATCAGAAATAGCATCGGAGCTTGTTGCCTGCCAGCTTGCAAAACCATTTGCATCTGATGTTAAAACTTTGCCTAATCCAGGATTGCCGCCTGTTACAGTAAGTGTTCCGTTTATTGCAAGAGAGTCGGCTGCAAAATCTCCGTAGATTAATGGTGAGCTTGTGTTTGAGTTTTCGATGTAAAGTTTGTTACTGCCCAATTCGCTATACCCAGCTTTGAAACCTAAGAAAACATTTCCGCCTCCTGTAGAATTATTAAAGCCGCTGTTATATCCTAAACTTACATTTTCATTACCTGTGGTATTATATTCGCCACAATCGGATCCCACAAAAGTATTTTTGTCTCCTTCCGTATTTTTCTGTCCGGTTTCATAGCCAATAAAAATATTGGAATTTCCTAAAGTATTTAACTTGCCACTTTTAAAACCTATAAATGTGTTATAATCACTATAACTATACATACCGCTTTGGGTTCCAATAAAAACACTTTGATCTGCTTTCTCGCTGTATCTTCCACTATTCGATCCAATAAAAACATTATCATCTGAGACATTTGCATTACCACTATTTATACCTACGAAAACATTTTCTTTTTCGTAATTCAACTTATCTGATGCGCCGGCATCCTTTCCAATATAAATTGAACCTCCATTATTTTTTGCTTCTAATCTGTTTCTGGTCATAATCCAGCGAAGAGTATCATTCACAACAAACTTTATAGAATCTTCGTCGGTGGTTTCTTCTACAAGAATTTTTGTGTCGTTGTCTGAATCAGAAATATTACTTGAACCTGCATCTATCAGATTTTTCAAATAAGTTGAATCAGCATCCATTTCCGTATTTAAATCGGTATCTGCATTTTGTCGGGCAAGTGTTTCTGCATCGATGTTTGCTTGCAGATTGTTGTCGGCATTTGTACGGTTTGTAATTTCTGTTGTAATATCTGCTGCATTTTGGTCAATAAGACCTTTTAGAAAAGTGCTATCTGCACCAATTTTTATAAGATTGCCATAATTGCCAAGATAAACCGAGCCTCCGCCTGAGGATATAATTAATGAATCGTTTACAAAAGATAATTCAGGTTTTCCATTTAGGTCGGCGTATTCACCTGTTTGAAAACTTTCGGCAGTTTTCGAATGCAAGGCATAAGGCACCGAGAGCAATTGAGTCGTTCCCATCATAAGAAAAAAACTTCCGCCGGCAGGGTCAATTTCAACCTGAATGAAATAATTGTTTATGCTCCAGTCGATAGCAGAGAAATCTCCTGAAACAGGTGTTCCTTCACCAATATTTATATTCACCAAGCCGAAATAATTTGTGGTTGCCTGATGAGTTTCAGCATAAACTGCTGAACCGTTTGCACTTCCCTGCAGCAGTGTGATGCGGAAAGTAACATCCTGATAGCTCAACAATTCGCCTCCGGGACCTCTGGCTATAGCCTGATATTTAAAACTCTGAGGTGTTTGCGAAAATGTTGTGGCACTAATTAGGATGATTCCTAAGAAAATAAATAGTCTTTTCATTTTTAAAAATTTAATTATTAGTTTATTTAGTTTTATACTTTTTTATGTAATTGGAAATTGGAAATTTGTATTTTTAGAAGCCACCATTATATTTTAACAATCTGCTTGCTTGCTGTGAAATTTTTTGTTCTCAGTTTGTAATAGTAGGTGCCCGGAAGATACTGGCTCATATCAAACTGCAATTTGTGATATCCTGATTTTAAATTTTGATTTAGAACTAGATCGATTTTTTCGCCAAGGATATTAAAAATTGATAATTGAACATGTTCGTCAGTTTGCATTTCTATTTCGAAATAAACAAAATCATCAAACGGATTTGGATAGTTGTGTAGATATATTTCATTTGCATTCACGTTGTTTTCGAAATTTTTAAAACTCGAAACAATTGCAATTTTGTTGGTTTTATAAAATTCGTTTCCTTCAAGCCAGTTTTCAACTTCAATAATTTGAATATTTGCTGTGTTCAAATCTTCGATATTTTCATAATCAGAAGGATTTTTTAATATTTTGACAAAATATTTTTCTTTGTCTTTCATTCCATCAGTATGGCTTGTCAGTTCGTCGTCTCCCCAAATTGTGATGGCTGTGTATCCACCTTTATAAACTGAAGCTCCAACAAGTTTTCCTTCTTGATTAAAAACTCCTATTTCGTCATCAATTTTCAAAGAAGTGGCTGTTTCTTCAGCATTTTTGTTGTGAAAAGCTGAGGCTAAAATTCCTAAAGTCATGTTGTTATCTGTGATTTGAATGTCTTTAAAGAATTTAGTTTTAATTTCAAGCAGTTGAGATTTGTTCGACTGACCATTGGGTGAATATACCAGAGTATCTACTGTTTCCATTTTCACTGTATATCCTTCACCGGGCACTAAGTTGCTGATACTGCAGTAATTATAGTATGGCCAATAAACCTGTCCCAAATCGTTTTTGAAAATAGTGATATTCTGAGATATATCACTTAAGGCATCCAAAATGTCTTCTTCCGATTGCCGCAAATATCCAATCATATTCCATTGTTCGTCTAATGGAATAGGAGTTTCCTCCGGAAAAACGGCAAGACCTGAAATTGTAAGGGCTGTGCTATTTATCATATTTACTGAATATCCTTTACCTATGCCCATGTATCCAATAGCATCAATTCCGTATTGGGGCCAATAAATATTGCCGGTTTCGTCCTTTATAATTATAACATCGGAGACAACGGGCTGAAAAACTGTACTTATGCTTTCCGATTCTTTATCAATAAAGGTTGAAATCATACTCCAACCTTCGTTTAGAGTAATGTTTTGAAAATGACTGAGTTGATAGTCGAGCGGTTGCTGAAATCCTTGAGAGAGGAAAAAGTTATAGCCTGAAAAAGTTTCCACAGCCACTTCTCCAATAGTCCAACTTAATGAGATTTCCGGGTTTTCGAAATAATCTCCTGAAGTGGAAATTATTTCTTGTGAAAATCCGACTGAAGCAATTAAGTGTATAAATACTGAAATGATAATTAATTTTCTCATAGATTTTGATTTATTTTATTTTTTGATTTAGTTTTAAGTGAAAAATTGAGCTGCAAAGATAACCTGCTCAGCATGATATTTGTCATTTTATGAAAAAAGAATTGGAGAAAAAATCTCACAAAAATCTCACATACAATATTTAAGTGATTGATAATGTGCTTTTAAATGATTTTTTTTTGATTAGTTCTTTTGTAACTAACAGGTACTGAAAAGTTATTATGATAAGGCTTCAAAATAATTTCTTTTAAAACTTTGTGCCAATTTGAGCTTCTCTGAGCAACTTTGTGTAATAGCTGTTTCACAAAGAATCACAAAGAAGAAATTGAGGTTTAAAGAGAAAACTGGTTAAATCTTTTTTTGAGGAGAGGAAAATAATTTTCGTCTTATTATTGTGAAATATCAAGTTCAGTTTATTGTTCTTTCAATTACTTTTGTCTTGACACAAAAGTAACAAAAAGTCAAGAAAAAATGATGCTACCACCCACATGCCAGCCCCCGCCCGCCATTTTTTCCGGCCAACACCAATAATTTTTTCAAAATTATTTAGGTGCGAACAACTATTGATAATTGTCGATAGCAACGAAATTCACGTCCTCTGCAACTAATAGCCTCATAATTAGGCTCGTTCTAACTTTATTGCGACTCCTGCCATCAGAGAATTTTGGGAACAATACTTTTCGAAAATTCTGGCGGTGGGCATAGCTAAGCATGTAACAAGCCCTCCAACAACATGCGAAAAATTGAGTTTAAATTACTGAATTACAGAAACGTATTAAGAAACTATTATTGGTAAAGGGCGACTTTACTTGTGGGGAGGATTGAGAAATTTGTATTGTCTCAAAATTCTCTGGAGCTTTGATTTTTGTTTTCTTTTTATCAAAAAAAAACAAAATTTATCTTCAAAGTTCAACTTATTATAATAGAATTTAGCATTTTAGTAAACATATTGCTACCACCAAGGCATTTTTCTTCAGCACCTTAAAAATAGATTTAGACAATAATTATCTTTTTTGCCGCATATAAACTTTCAGAAATTAATATTTCACCAATTCTTTTGTGAGGTTTATATCTGTGGATAAATCCATTTTTTTTCGTATTCTGTACCTTGCATTATCAATGGAAGTTGCAGATAGAAAGGTTACAGATGCAATTTCTTTTGAGCTCATATCCAGACGTATCATTGCACAAATTTGTAACTCACGATTCGAAATTTCGGGATATTTTTCTTTAATAGATTTCATAAAATTGGGATGCAAATCTTTGAACACTTCTTCAAAGCTCTCAATTGGCTTAATGGAGTTTTGTTTCTTACTATTTTCAATTATTTGAAAGAATTCGTTTTGATCTTTTTTGTTTTTTAGTTTCAAATAGTAGGGTTTCATTTTGTCAGCAAACTCCTCAAATAGTTTTGTATAGTATGATTTGTTTAATGTAGAATTAACTAATTCCTGATCTTTTTGCCGGATTTTTAGGTTTTGATTTTCGATTATTTGGTTTTTTAACAGCAAGTCGAGTCTTGTTTTTTCTAATTCTATTTCATGCAGTTTCAGATTTTCGCTTACCAAGGTGTTTTTGTTTCGCAACAATTGGTTTCGATTTCTGAAATAGAAAAATACTAATGCAACAGTAGTCAGCAGAAGTACAGAAATAATGCTTAAAAATATCTGTCTTATCTTTATTAAAGTGTTTTTGTTTTTCAGGTTTCTAATGTCTTGATCCTTTTTTTTCGTTTCGTAACGAATCTCCAATTCTGCAATTTTTTTCTTTTGTTCATTTTTGTTAAGGCTGTCGCTGACATTAAGATAGCGCTCAAAATAATGTGGATTAGTTTTAATGGAGTTTGAAGAAATATGCAATCGGGTTAATTCTCTCAAAAACTCGCGTTCTAATACGGAATGATTATTCTTTTTAGCAAGTATTAATCCTTCTGTAAGTTTAATGTTTGCTGCATTCGAGAAATTCCTTTCCAAATCATTTTGCCCCATACGAAGCAGGCATCTTTGTTGCCCGTCAACAATTTTGTTTTCGATACAAAAATCGTAAACCTGTTGAAGAATCACATTTGCTGAATCGTAGTTGCCTGCCATAGAATGTGCTCTGCCTGTGTTAAATTTTGCAATTAGTTTAGAAAATCCTATTTCCAGCTTATCTGCAAGAAGGTATGAATGTTTGAAAAATGTCACTGCAGAATCGTATTTATTAAGATTGAGGAAAGCTAAGCCTGTTCTATTATAACTAAAAATCAAACTATATAAATCGTTTATTGAATCATTGATAGCATTGACTTCTTTAAGTTTGTTTAAAGATTTTTCATATTCATCTGTTTCGGCATATACATCTGCCATGCTGCTAAGAACAACAGTATAATTATTAAAGTCTTTTATTGCATCGAAAATTTCAGCCGCATAGTGGAAATGCACCAATGCTGAATCAAAATTTGCATTGGACTGATGTATTTGTCCTAATAATGAATGATTGAATGCGAGGTTTATTGTATCATTTCTTTGCAAATTTATTTTCATAGCTTCATATGAAACTTCTTTAGCTTTTTCTAATTTCTTTTGGTGAAAATGAATATTGCCTGTAAGGTGAAGTGATTTTGCAATTAATTTCTGATTTTTATTCTCTTTAGCAATTTTGTAACTTTTTTCATAGCAAATCATTGCTGAATCATATTCTTTCCGGTATTCATGAATTATTCCCACTTGACTATACGCTTGAAATATTATCGAATAATCTTCAATTATTTCTTCTATCTTGATAACCTCCAAAGCAATACTTTGGGCACTATCAAGATGTGAACTTCTTAAATTGTCATCGACAGATTTCTGAAATCGTTCTACAATTGTTTGTTCATGTGGGAATAGGTCGGATTTCTGATGACTACATGCAATAATCAGAAACAAGCCAAGTGAGGCAATCAAAAATAAAGTTATTCGGGTTTTTATTTGCATAATAAACTAATCATATTCAATTATATATCAAGTTTCTTTAAGTTCATTTGTATTCATTTTCAAACTGAAAATCTGCCTGCTATTTCTTAATAAAATCTTCAAATTATTCTTCTATTTATAGGACGTAAAAATACACTTTTCCTACATAGTGCCTCTAAGAAAACAGTTCAAAATTAAAAACATCTCTTTTTGATGATATTTCTATTTTTTTCATTTGTCTAATACAAAAGCATTTACTGCATGAAAGAAAATAGAAATATCATCAAAAATAAATTATTTTATAAAAATTGCCTGTTTTCTTTGAAACACTATTTAAGGAAAGTATTTTTTGTATTTGAATTAGAATTATACCCAACAACGCAAATATTTTTTTTTTCAATTGCAGAATATATCTTTGCAGAGAATAAAAATAATTGATGAATGAATAATTTTATAGTTTCTGCATTGAAGTATCGACCGGCTACTTTCGATACTGTAGTTGGGCAACAATCCATCACAAAAACTTTAAAAAATGCCATAAAGACAAATCATCTTGCACATGCATATTTGTTTTTCGGACCACGAGGAGTTGGAAAAACTACCTGCGCCAGAATTTTTGCAAAAACCATAAATTGCGATAATTTAACCTCCGAACAGGAAGCATGTAATGTTTGCGAATCTTGTGTTTCTTTCAGCGAATCAAGGTCTTACAATATTCATGAATTAGATGCAGCTTCGAACAATTCGGTTGATGATATTAGAAACCTTACAGAACAAGTAAGAATTCCGCCTCAGATTGGAAGTTATAGCATTTATATTATTGATGAGGTTCATATGCTTTCTACACAAGCATTTAATGCATTTCTGAAAACTTTGGAAGAACCACCAAAACATGCGATTTTCATTCTTGCTACTACCGAAAAACACAAAATAATACCAACAATTCTTTCTCGGTGTCAGATATTCGATTTTAACAGAATAAAAATTGATGACACAATCGGTCATTTGCAAAATGTTGCTGAGAAGGAAAATATATCGGCAGAGATAGAAGGTTTAAATATTATTGCACAAAAAGCAGATGGAGCAATGCGCGATGCACTTTCTATTTTCGATCAAATAGTTAGTTCATCTGGTAGTAGCATAACTTATGCCAATGTTATTGAAAATCTGAATGTTCTTGATTACGAATATTTTTTTAAACTTACTGACTTATTTCTTGAAGGAAATATTTGGCAGTCGTTAGTATTATTCGATGAAATTCTAAACAAGGGATTTGATAGCCACAATTTTGTAAATAGTTTGAGTAAGCATTTTCGCGATATACTGATTTGCAAAGATCAACAAGCTATTCAACTTTTAGAAGTAGGACCATCAATAAGACAACAATATAGTATTCAGGTCGGAAAAACAAGTTTGAATTTTTTAGTAAAAGCGCTTGAAATTGTAAACAATTGCGATTTGAAATTTAAAGAAAGTAAAAACAAACGCTTACATGTCGAGATTGCAATAATTTCTTTATGCAATATTTCCGGAAAACTTATTGAAAAAGAGCCTGTTGAAAAAATACCTGAAGCAATTAAGAAATCGGATGATGCACCAAAAAAAGTTCATACAAACACGAAAAGAGAAGTGCAAAATTCTATAGAAGTAAAAAAAACTGAAAATGCACCAAGTATTAATGTAGAAAAACCTACTATAAAAAAAATATCTTCGATAAAAAATATTGCTCAATCGCTTGAAATAAAGGAATCTAATCAGAAAATTGATAGCATCAATGGGCAAAATTCAAATGTGGAAGAAAGCACAATCTCGTATAAAACAAACACGCAATCAGAAAAATTCTCAGCTTCAAAATTGATAGAAGCCTGGTCTTCATATGCTACCAAATTTTGTAGCACTAAACCAAGACTTTTCAATATTTTAAATTCAAATAAGCCTGAATTATTAGATAATTTTGTTCTAAAATTAAAGCTCGAAAATCAATCTCAAGAAAGTTCTATTAGAACTATTCAGCTTGAACTTCTGAAATTTTTATCTGCTGAACTAAAAAATTCTAAAATTACTCTTGAAGTAGAAGTTACACAAAATACTGATAATAATCGTCCATATACCAATAGCGAAAAACTAAGCTATTTAGCTGATAAGAATCCTTTATTGAAAAGGTTTTCCGATGAGCTTAGTTTGGATTTTCAATAAGATATATGCCTTTGCATTAAGTGTTTTGAATTTCTAATTTTTGGAGAAATTTTATTTCAAAAAAAACTTCAAAAATGAGACATTTTAAAAAAAAACACTATTTTTTTCAATATTATTAATAATATTATGATAACCAGAAGTTTAAGTCCGTATTTTTTAGTGTTTTCTTTTTATCAATAAAAATATTTATTGAATATACCAATCTTTTTTGTTAAATAGCATACATAAATTGGGTTCTTATATTGATGATTATTAGGCAGATAAGTATAATCTAAATAATTAACATTTTTTTTTAAACTAATATTCAGCTATTTAAGTATAATAGATATTTTGAAAAAAAATATATATAAAAAAATATATATTGTATATTTACATTTTTTAGAAAAATTGAATATTATTATGAAGTTTTCGATTAAGAAACTGATAAATATTAGGAATTTCCCAGGAAGTTCTTATTTTGAAATGATTGCTATATCTGACATAAGTTTACTCAAAAATTCTAAACAAATAAATCTTTAAATTATGAAAGAACTTGAAAATCGTAAGAAAACAAAGCCCTCAGGGTTTTTGTGAATTGGTGATTCAATTCAAAATAGATTTAATATTTTATCTCTAAAAAATATATGAAGTAACAAATTTTTATTTAATTAATATTTTATATTTATGAAGAAATCATACTTTTTTAAATTGTTTTTGTTTTCATTTTTGGTATTATTTCTAAAAATGACGACAGTAAATGCTCAAAATGCCCCATGGTATTACAAGACTACTGGTAGTAATCATACATTATTAGTTTCTAGTACTATCCCAATTACTATTGGAGGTGTGCAGCTTGTTGAAGGTTCTTATGTTGGAGTATTTTTTGATTCACTTGGAACATTAGCATGTGCTGGTTATACTGAATACACACCAAGTACCGGAAATATGTTTATTTCAGCATGGGGAGCAGATAACGGAAACGATGGCTTTTTGTCTAATGAGGAGTTTAAATGGAAAGTCTGGGATGTGCTTACAGGAAATGAAACAGAAATGGTTGCAACTTATATGCCATATGGATTTCCAAATACAAATCAATTTAGTTCTAATGGAATGAGTGGCGTTGAGTCTTTGACAGGAAATGCAAGTTATAGCATTACAGTTGATACTGCAATTTGTGATGGTGAGTCATATTATGCCGGAGGTGCAAATCAAACTACGAGTGGAACCTTTGTTGATAATTATACATCAATTTTTGGTACCGACAGCACTGTAACTACTAATTTGACTGTAGGGCAAATTTACAACGAAACTGTAAATGCCGCAATATGTGATGGTGAATCCTATTATGCAGGTGGAGCATATCAAACAACAGCAGGTACTTATATTGATAATTTCTCTTCAATTCTCGGTTGCGACAGTACGGTAACCACAAACTTGACTGTTAGTTCTGACTTTGCAACAACCGCTAATGTTGATATTTGCGATGGAGAGTCTTACTACGCTGGTGGAGCAGATCAAACAACTTCCGGAACCTATACAGATAATCTTAGTTCAGTTGACGGATGTGACAGTGTAGTAACTACAAATTTGACTGTAAATGCGGTTTATTCTTATACAGAAGATGTTGAAATTTGCGAAGGCGAATTGTATTTTGCCGGTGGCGCAAATCAAACCACTTCAGGGGTATATAACGACAATTTCACAACTGCTGAAGGTTGCGATAGCATTATTACTACCAATTTGACTGTGCATCCTGTTTATGAGATTACTGAAAATGCTGCTATTTGTGCAGGAAGTTCATATTATGCAGGTGGAGCAGACCAAACTACTTCAGGTACTTATGTTGACAATTTTACAACTGTAGATGGATGCGATAGTATCGTAACAACAATCCTATCAGTAAATAGTGAAATTTCAACCGACCTTTATGTTGATATTTGTGAAGGCGAATCGCATTTTGCCGGTGGAGCTGCACAATTCACTTCAGGAACTTA
>JABHKC010000134.1 GCA_018692315.1 Bacteroidota bacterium
AGTTTATTCAGGCACTTCTTAGCAAGAATGAGAAGAAAAAGCAAGTGCTATACTAAAAAGTTAGAAATGTTGAAACAAGCTGTAATGATGCTCATGTTGAAATGGAATAATCAATTAAGTATACTTTGTTAACAATGCCATAATTTTTTACCTCAACAAAGTAATATTTCCTTTTTTAGAGAAATTTGAATAATCCCAACAAGTTACCTCAAGATAATAGACAAAAACCGCCGGATCTAATTCTTTGTTTTTATAAGTCCCATCCCAGCCTTTTGTAATATCTTTTGTAGAAAAAACCATTTTTCCCCACCTGTCGTAAATTGCAAAAAATATATCCCGAACCATTTCGCTGTAAACGTACAAAATGTCATTATGCCCGTCATCGTTTGGTGTGAAAGCATTTGGCACAAAAACATAATCTTCATTGCAAAAAACATCGAGTACAACAATTTCTACCGAATCGTTTTTTTCGCAGCTAAATTCATCATTTACAAATGCCGAAAAAACAGTGTTTTCTGTCGGGCTGGCAGTGGGTTCTGCTATAGTATCGGCGTTTAAATAGTGAGCAGGAAACCACTGAAAATTTAAGTTATCGAACTGATTTGTATGCAAAATAGTGGACTGTCCATAATAAATCGTATCATCATCGGCATAAACTTCAAGCTCAGTTAGAGAAAATTCTGAAATGAAAATTTCTACAGTATCAACTAATTTACAGCCTTCCTGATTTTCAATTTCTACAAAAACCGAAGTCTGCTCTTCCGTATAAATCAATGGCGATGAAGTACTTGCTCCTTCAATAACAATTTCTTCAGGCTTCCAGTCAAAAAAATAACTTTGACCGGGATAGGTATTTTCAGCAACGATTTCCAAATAATCGTAAATGCAGATTGTGTAGTCTTGCAGTGGCTCAATGTAAATGGCAGATACAAATACGGTTTCTTCGGATAGAATATCACAATATTGATTTGTAATGTTCAGGTAATAAATTTGTGTAGTATCCGGCGAAACCGGCAGAATTGTGTCAATATAGTTAAATGAATTGTTGAAACCCGGATCAATTGCCCATGAAATATCGTGATAGCTTCCGTCTGTTTCTAAAATCAAAATTGCAGTATCGCCCTGACATATTGAATTGTCATCTACAGATAAATTGAAATTTAGAGTGTGAACATAAACAGTCTGATATGAAGTATCTATGCACGAACCCTCAATACTCGACAAAATGAAAGTTGTGGTTTCATCCGGAAAAGCAAGCGGATTGGAAATATTGCTTTCGGTTAAAAATGTTGAATTGTCCCACAAGTAGGAAACATTTGGATTTCCGCTTGGCGAAAAACCAACCAAAATACTGTCGCCTAAACAATAATGTAAGGCAGCTAAAGTTTCGACAACATTTTCTTCAATTTTAACAATTTTTGTAATAGTATCGCTCAAATTGCAGGTTTCCGTACTATTTGCAACAAGTGTAATTTCAAATAATCCCGCTTCTGTAAAGTAAAAACTTGAATTAACATTTGTCGATGTAGAACCATCCGGAAGAGTCCACTCAAAAGTTGTGGCATCCTGGCTAATATTTTCAAATTCAATTTCCACAGGAAAACAATTTGATTGCGGAACTTTGAAATCGGCAATTGTCATTGGGAAATTAAAAGCAATTTTAAAAATTGCATTGTTGCAATTAGTCGAAGCATTCGAAGCTGAAAGAGTGTCGGGGTGCGGATCGGGGAAAATCGGAAATTCCTGACAGCCTCCACAACTTGCACAAACCGATTGATAGATATAACCAAACCTGTCGAAGCGACTTGTTCCTCCATCTACATGATCGCCTCCACTTCGTGTGCATCCTGTGTAGTGCAACTCACCAAAGTAGCTGGCATATTCTAAAGTTTGAGCATCTTCCGAAAGAATCATCACATAAAAATCTTGTCCATCGGTTGAATCCTGATAGGCATCATTTGTAATTTCCATATTTTTTGTTCCTTCAATTGAACCCCAGGTATTTCCATCCATGCCGCCCCATTCACGTCCCCAGCCGGACAAATAAACTCTGTTGCAAATGTCTGCCGTGAAAGCAGTTATAGAAATATTTGGTTTACCATTTCCTGTTCCAAAAGTTGTTGACCAATTCAAATTAGTCAAATCGTACGACAAATTTGAAATAAATTGCCCACTGTTCGGGATATTATAAAGTGCATTGTAAACTAAAGTAGAGCCTGTTGCTTTTGTTTGTCCGCAAATGAAAATCTTGTTTGAATTAGCAATTCTCACAAAGTAAACTTGGTCGTAAGCATCTGAGCCAAAAAATGTTGAACTTAACAAAAATTGTCCGTTGGCAGAAATTCTTGACACAAAACCATCAGTAGAACCACCAAGATAGTTCTGATCTAAAACTCCTGAACTTGTAGGAAAATCCTGCGAACAAGTACCACCTGCAACAAAAACTTCCGAGTTTCTTGCAATGTCGATTGAATAAATGGCATCGTTTTGAGAGCCTCCAAGAAACGTGCTCCATTCCAAATTGCTGAGTTGAGGATTAAGTTTAAAAACAACACCTTCCTGATTTCCGTTAGAAGTATCTTGCACAGAATTTAAACTTGTCGGAAAATCGTCTGAAAAAGTACAACTTGCTACATAAACAAAGTTAGAGTCATCCACTACGATTTCCCCCCTTGCACCATCGCCATAATTAAAATATAGCGAATCGTTGCCATGCAAAATATGATTCCCATAACTTGATTTATAATTTATTCCATCGTTTTTTGATCCTCCCACGAAAGTGGAAGCAATCATCTGGTCGCCATTTTCGCTTAAGCGAAAAACAAAAATATCTGAACCTGATTGGAAATTAATTGCATTATCATAATTAAGAGCATCGCCTCCATTAAAAGAATTGTCGTAGGCATTTGCAGAAACCGGAAAATTGCCGGAGCCTGTAGTTCCAAAAATTAACAATTCGTTATATCTATTAGCTACAAGGCTATGTGGCATTTCACTACTGCTACCACCAATATAAGTTGAAAAAATCCTTGACGCACCGTCAGAACTGTACTTTATTATCCCAATATCCCATGCATTTGCATTTGTTCCGGCATAATTTTGCTGAAAAGCTCCTGTTGTTACAGGATAGCCAATTCCGCTTACTATGCCTCCCGAATAAACATTCTGGTTTAAATCGAAGGTTGCTGTAAATCCCCAATTGTCGGCAGTTGAACCTGAATAATTTGAGAAAACAAGTGTCGGATCTATAACCAGATTTTTGGATTTGTCGTAATTCTCATCTATTTCAAAAAATAGTGAATTCCCTTTAAGTTTATATTTGCAAGCTATTTTGATTGTATCATTATTTATAATTTGATAGGCAAAGGGTTTTAGTTCAGCAATTTTGTTTACAGTGGTAGAAATTATGAGGTTTCCATTTTTAATTTCGATTTTTTCAACACCTTCGTAAAAAAGCTCAATTTCGCCAATATCGCCTCCTTTTCTAAGTACGAAATCATATTTAAGATTTTCATTTATGCTGTAAATCTTTAGATCGATGTTATTGTATAAATCCTTGTATTCAACAGTTTTATACTTTCTGACAAAGGAAGCCCAGCGCTCGGGATTGTTTCCAAGAAAATAGTTGTTGTAAGATTTTTTGGGTGAAAAGCCTTGAATTTTCGATTTGTCGATTTTCGAATTTAGAAATTCAATTTTGTAGGCATGAAAATGAACTTCCTCGCAAAGAGATTTTTGTTTCGGAACTGAAGTATGTCCATGATTAGTGTGGCTATCCTCATCGCTTAAAAAATTAAAGCACAACGATTTTTCTTCAAGGAAAATCGCAGCATTTTTCATTTCAGCTTTAAAAAGGATATGATTTTCCCACTGATTTTTGTTTTCGATGAACTCAATTTTGTTCTGAGCTTGGGTAGTTAAAAAAAATACTATTTGTGTGAATAACAATAAACAAGCTTTGTTATTGATAATGTCAAATAGCTTTTTCATTTATTTTCAAAAAAAAGTTTAGAAACATTCAGTTATAAACTTTCAAAAGTACTACAAAATATCGGGAATTACGAAGTAGAATGTTGAGCCTTTGCCTTCTTCGGATTCTAACCAAATTTGCCCTCCAAAGTAGGCAAGCAATTTTTTAGAAATAAATAATCCTAAGCCTGTACCTTCGTATTTTCTTGTATGTGAGTCATCAATCTGTCGGAAATTTTCAAATACAATTTCTTGTTTTTCTTCTGAAATTCCAATTCCTGTGTCTGTTATATAAAATAGAACTGAGTTTCCGTCTCCTATGTTTAAGCCAAATTCGACATGGCCCTTTTCAGTAAATTTAATCGCATTCTTCAGAATTTGCTTAAATATATGAGTTAGAACATTTCTATCGAAAAATATTTCTTTTATTTTGAAAGATAGTTTATACTTAGTTTCTATTTCATTTTTTCCTAATTTTTCTCTCTCACTATTAACTAATTGCAACATTTCGTCAAAAAATTCCGAAACAAGAATTTCTTCTTTTTTAGTTACCATTTCGCCAGTTTCAATTAATGAAAGTTCAAAAATATCTTCAATTAGTTCTAATAAATTATTCCCGCTTTTATTAATCTCAATTGCAAAATCGTTAACCTCAGGGCTCACATTTTCTTGCTCTATAACAAATGAGAAACCTATTATAGCATTTAATGGTGTCCTCAATTCGTGCGACATGTTTGCAAGAAATGCTGATTTCAATCTGTCAGACTCCTCTGCTTTTTCTTTAGCAATTCGCAATTCTTTTTGGTGAGTTACTATTTCATAATTCTTTTTGCGCAAAAGTTCTAATGCTCTTCTTTTTACATAAAACTGTCGGAATAATATTATCAACAATAATACAAAAACTGAAAAAACTACAATAGAAATTACAAAATATGTGTTTTGCTTTTCTATCTCTACTTGCTGTTTCTCAAGTTCTATTTTATGTAGTTGCTTCTCAATTTTCAGAATTTCTATTTCTTTTTCGTTTTTCACAGATTCGTATTTTCGCTCCATTTCAGCAACTTGATTTTGGACATTTTCGTCCATAATAGAATCTTTGAGTTCAATATATTGCGTGTAATAGTTGAGAGCTTCCTTATAGTTTCTTAGTCTTTTATTAATTAAATACAAATCTTCAAGGTTGGCAAATTTCGTTTCAACAAAATTTAATGAATCAGCAAGTTGTTTGCATTTTTCAAAATATTCGTATGCTATTTCATATTGGCCTAATTTAAAATAAATATCTCCAATACTATTGTATGAATTAGTAATTCCTGCTATATTGTTTAATTCTTCTTCAATTTCTAATCCTTTCAGCAAGAATTCTATGGATTCTTTAGGTTTTCCCATTTCAAAATAGAGTTCTCCGATATTGTTTATTGAGGTTGCAATACCTTTTCTATCATTGTTATGTTTTTCGATTTCGAGAGATTTTTCATAATAAACCAATGCGGAATCATACATCATCAAATCTACGAAAACAATCCCAATATTATTTAACGAACTACCAATCCCAAATTCGTTTCCTAAAGATTTCTCAATTTTAATAGATTCTTTATAAGTCTCAAGTGCCTTTTCGTTGTTTCCTAAGTTGGAATAAATAATTCCTATATTATTTAAGCATAATGAAATTCCTTTTCTATTGCCAAGTTCTTCTTCAATAAACATTGCTTTTTGATAATATTCTAAAGCATCTTTATAGTTGCCCAAATCATTATTTGTAATTCCTATATTGATAAATATTCTCGAAATTTCGGTTTTGTCGTTAATTTCATTCTGAATTTCAAGGGCTTTGTTATAATATTCCAGAGAAAGGAATAAATTTCCTGAATTATAATAAACATCTCCAATGTTATTATAATTTGTTGATATATAATCACTATCATGATGTATGATAGCACTATCAAGAACTTGTTTATACAGTTTGAGAGATTTTTCAAAGTCGCCCAAAAGATCTGATATATATGCAATGCTATTTATTGATGCAAAAATATCTCTTCTCTTATTTTGTTTAATATATAGCCTCAGCGAATTTTCATAATAAACTACCGAACTATCATATTCGTTTTTGTAAAAAAGTGCTTCAGCAATATTATAATGTGCATGAGCCTCTTGGTCTTCAATTTTATATTTAGTAGCATATTCTAATGCCTGATGTGCAAAATTACCGGCTTCATCAAGATTCTCAGAAATTACATTTTCAGAAATTTCATTCAACAATTTTGCTTTGTCAATCTCCTTGGCATTTTTTAGCTCAACTAACAGGCTGTCAGTCTGATTTTTAGCAATCACAATATTTTCGAACACAAATATTTGTGCAAAAATTAATATGAATAAGAATAAGTTTCTGTCTCTATAAACCATTGTCATCTAAAAAACAAAAATAGTACAATATTCTATTACTTTTGCATTGATTCTAACAAAATCACAAATAAATCATTTTTTAGTATTTTGTTTTATTAAGCAACCATCATAAAATTGAATTGTCTGATTATTATACACTTAATTGGTTATGAAAATAAATCAAGTATTTTATGTAAATTGTCGATCGGGAAAAAAATCTTAAAACCATAATTATGAAAAATTCATTCTTTTTAGTTTCAGTATTATTAAGTTTCAGTTTGTCTGCTCAAACTCCTGACGGAAAATTATTTATCCAATTAGGATCATCAAATTATCAAAGCCCGAAAACACTTGGCTATATTGAATATCCGCAAGAGCAATATATTTTTATTGATAGTGTGAATATTACTGATATGATAATATCTGAAAATTCACTTTTTGTAGCATCTGACAATATTTATGAATACGATTTATCTACAAATCAAAAAATTGATTCTATTGAAAATTCTCAAGCATTTCAGATAAAGATATGGGAAAACTATTTGATTGTGAAAAGTCTTTTTGCACCATACATTAGTGCATATGATATTAATAATAACTCTTTGGACTTTTATTTCGACACAACCCAAGTGGCATATTGTCCGGCAGATTTTACCATTTTTGATGACAAAGCTTTCTTAGTTTTTAACAATACCGTTCAAATACTTGATCTTTTAAGTCAAGATACAATTGCAAGTGTTCAAACTCCTCATCCGTTTCAGTTTGGAGGAATGAACTATTTTATTTTTGAAATAGATGGCGAAATTTACATAGATGTTGAATATGCAACCGGTGCTCCGCGATTTTCTTTAATTAAAATGAATCCGCAAAATTATCTTGTCGAAACTCTTTTTCATCAGGAAATGGCATATAACCCATGGAAACCTATAGTTGGCGATAATATAATTTATATTTCTCACTTTCCTTCATACTATGATATTTTGCTTGACACTATGATATCTGCTACCTGGGGCTCTTCCTTTGCTATAGATTACGATCCGATAAGTAATTCTGTTTTTGAATATGAGCTTGTTTCAAAACAATTGAAATATCATTATAATGGAATTTCCTCTACGCCAATAGTTTTCACTACCGATTTGTATCTGACAATGTTTTATTCCGGCCAAGTTCAAAATATTCAGATTCAACCCGAAAATCTTATAGCTTGCGAAAACCAAACTTCCTGGTTTTTTATAGTAGCAGAAAACGCCCAGACTTTTCAATGGCAGGAAAATTCAGGTTCAGGATTTTATGATATTGTGAATTCAACGAATTATGATGGTGCTACATCTGATAGTTTATCCATTTCTAATACTTCCATTATCATGGACGGAAATCAGTATCGCTGTATAATCTCGGACAGTAGCGGAATGGACACCAGCAATTTTGCAAATCTTTCGGTTTTTCCTTCTCCTCAATCTTTCTCAATTTCTGGCGTTCAAAATGTTTTTGAAAGCCAAACTGAAACATATTCTGCACCTTTTGATGCAAATTTAATTTATGAGTGGAATGTTGAGAATGGAGTTTTATTAAATCAAATTTCGAGCGATTCAATTGTTGTTCAGTGGGGAATTAGCGGTGTGGGAATTATTTCGGCAGTAGCCATCAATGCTTACGATTGCAGAAGCGATTCGTCTTTTTTGAATATTTCAATCGGAATCAATTCCATCGAAAACAATATGCAGCAACAAAAAATTAAAATATATCCAAACCCAACCTCTTCGGGATTTCTGAACATCTCGAAAAGCAAAAATCAATCTATAGAAATTTATAATAATATTGGTAGTCCAATTCTTTTCTCAAATGCCAAAATTATAAACACTTCAAACCTGCAGTCGGGTTTATATTTTATTTTAGTAAAAAATAAAAATGGCGAAATACTGAAATTTGAAAAATTATTGATTTATAATCACTAATTTCTTTGTTGATTTTTCATTTCTCTGAATAAGAATTTTTTACTATTTTAAAAAATGCTACTTAAACTTCTTGCTTCAACAATAAGTTTGCATTAATTCATAGCTAATAAATAAGCCGATTATTGATAAAAATTCTGCTGAGTATATTTTTTCTAAATGTAAATTACTACGATTTTTAGAATGAGTGAACGAAATACCTAATTCTTAAAAAAGCTACAAATCTTAGTTTGAAGTTGCATTAGAAAAAAAAATCAAAATAATACAAAAAAAATCCTCAGATTTTCATAAATTTGTCAAAAAGGTTCTTTATAAAAATGAGAAGGCATTATATCAGGCGTATCGAAATTCTTATACAAAAAACATCAATTTTATTTACCTTTTAAGCTTAATATTATGAAAGCACATTATATTCGAGTAATATTATTTTTAGTTATCTTTTTATTTTCGAAAAACATAATTGCTCAAAATAATTCGTCAATTAAGAAAAAAGAAATACTTCACATGTCAATTGAAGATATGATGAATATGGAGGTAGTTACAGCATCGAAAGTCAAGCAAAAGATTCAGGATGTACCTGCTTGCACAAGAGTTATTACAGCTCAGGACATTCTGGAACGCGGATATTTCACTCTGGAAGAAGCGTTGGCTGACCTTCCGGGTTTTCAGTTTAGAAACATATTAGGATTTAACACATATTCTTTCATTCGCGGACTTCCAAGTCAAAACAATTTGATAATTGTAATGATTGATGGCATTCAAATTAATGAGCTCAATTCAGGCGGATTCTATGGAGGAGGCCAATACAATCTTTCAAATGTAAAAAGGATTGAAGTCGTTTATGGTCCGGCTTCAGCATTGTACGGAACAAATGCCGTTTCAGGAATTATAAATATAATTACAAAAAAACCCGGCTCTGATGATGCAGGACATGCAGGAATTGGATATGGCTCTTTCGCTAAACTAATTACAGATTTCAGCTACGATTATATCGACAAAAATAATGATTTTGGTATCAGGCTTGCCGCTATGTATAAACAGAACGAAAAAGCCAAACTAAATGATGAAAATGGAGATTATAACTGGACAAATGATATGGAAAATTTTGAGGATAACTTATCATTTGACGCTATGGTTAAATTTAAGGGATTTACCTGGGGAACAAATTTTCAAGACAAAAAAGCATCGCGAACTACAAATTACAAAACTATTGACGACAAATATCTTGACAATGGAACATCATGGAATATCCGGTTTCTGAACAGTTTCTTGCAACACAGCTACAACAATAACGAAAAATGGACAAACCAGGCAAAAATATATTTTAGAAATGCCACTGTAAAAGATAATACTATTGGTTATATCATAAAAGCAGACTCATTGTCTGAAGGAGAACAAGTAGGATATTTTAGGCCCAACCATTTGATTGGCATTGAAGAACAATTTAATTACAATCCATTTGACAAACTTAATTTGATTGCGGGGCTTGTATTCGAACTGGAAAATCTATCCGAAGGATTTACAAAATCATATAGTAATTCTCAATTTGAAGAACCAGAAAAACCAGAAAAGCCGAACGTAATAAATAACAATCTACTGAGCTTTTATCTACAAAGCCAATACAGAATATTTAAGACAACTGCTATTACTGCCGGAATAAGGCAAAATATTAGCAATTATTATGGAAACATTTTAACACCAAGGCTTGCTCTTGTTTACAACAAAAATGCTTTTACTGCCAAAGTTTTATACAACAGAGCTTTCAGAGCCCCTAAACCATGGGATTATACTTGGGGTGATGGCAACAATAATCTAAAACCCGAAAGAATGAAATCGGGAGAAATATTTGCCTCATACCGATTTGCAGAGCATTTTAATATTGAGGGTTCAATTTTCAGAAATAATATTTCCGATCTTTTTGTAAAAGAAACTATTCAAATTAATGATTCGACTGAATTAAATAGATGGGCTAATAAAGATAAAGTAACAACGCTGGGTTTCGAAACAGGCATTAAATATTATGTTGACAAATTTCAAGCATATATAAATTATACCAATAATCACTCACAAGACAAAAACGACCAACATATTGCAGAGATTTCAGACCATATTGCAAACATAGGCTTGACCTACAAGCCGGTTTCAAATTTAATTATAAATTTAAGAGCTAATTATTTGGGAGAAAGAAAAAATCCCAAAGAAATTGAAACTACTGATTCAGACATTATTGATGATCTTGTAATATTTCACTTGGCAGTAACATATTATATTTCAGGATTTAATATTCAGCTTATTACAAACAATTTGCTCGATTCCGAATATTATCATACTTCCAACAGACCGCCAGACCGCTATAGACAGCCACAGCGTTCGGTTTTCGTTAAGATGACATACACATTTGGCAGAAAAACAAAATAATGCAAAGATGAAAAACAACCTTTATCTCATAAAATCTGCATTAAGTTTGTTGATGTTTTTTTCATTGAGTGTACATTCATATTGTCAAACAGATGAATATTTAATGAAAGCAGGATTTATCGAAAAATTTACAAGATTTATCAATTGGCCAAACGATTCTGTTCAATCTGACACGAATAGACCTTTTATTATTACTGTTTTAGGAGAAAATACTTTTGGCAGTTCACTTGATGAGTTTTATTTGGATACAAAAATAAAAAACAGGCACGTCATTCTAAAATATATTTCAGATTTTGATGAATTATCACTATGCCATATTTTGTTTGTATCGGGCAATTGCAAAAATAATCTTGAACAAATCATTGATTTCTCAAATAAACATTCAATTTTAACTATTAGTGAAACAAAAGGTTTTGCAAAAAAAGGCATTCTTATAAATTTCTATTTTGAAAAGAACAAAATACGATTTGAAATGAATAAAAAGGCTTTTAATATTTCAAATTTAGAAGTTAGTCATCATTTGTTTAAGATTGCGAAAATAATATAGAATATCCCAAAATAATTAATTAGGGACAATTGAAATTTCGTTTATGAATATAAAAAGAGCATTAAAATCACTTTCAATAAAACGCAAAATAATCCTTTTAATATTGGTAGTTGCAGGTTTAATTGAAAGTTTATTGTTTACAACTTTTATGATTATTAGAATAAATGATTATAAAACTGACATGCTGAACAACTCGGTTTTGAATACTCAACTGATTGGCGAAAATGTAATTACATCCTTAACTTTTGAAGATAAAACCGGTGCTTTTCAAACTATTAGTAAACTCGGTGTTATAAAATCATTTTCAAATGTTGTTTTGTTCAATGCCGATGGTGAAATTTTCTCAAAGTATCCTGATACACTTCAATGCAATATTGCTCCACCAAAAGGATTAGTAGCTTTTCAAACTTTTTCTGGCTCAGAACTTATTATTTTTGAGCCAATTAATTACAATAATGAAAATTATGGCAGCCTTTATGTTCGAATCTCAACACAAGAACTTAGCAAACAAATAAACGACTATGTTTTATTAATGCTTGCTATATTTATAGTTGCTGCAATATTATCATATTTCCTTGCTGTAAAACTTCAAAAAATAATTTCTGTTCCTATTGAATCTTTAACAGATTTTACAGCCTTAATCACAGAAACAGCAGACTACTCCCTTCGTATTCAACCCTCAGGTGATGATGAAATAGGTAAACTATATACCGATTTTAATGAAATGATACATAAAATACAGCAAAGGGAACAAGAAAACGAAACTTTCAAGAAGCAATTGAAAGAATCAGAGAAGAAATATTCTACTTTGGTAGAAAACTTGACTGATGGGATTTTTATAATACAAAATGAACATATCGTTTATGCTAATCAGCGTATTTGCAGCATGATGAACAAAACTGAAGCTGATATTGTTGGTTCAAAATATCTCAATTATTTTAATAAGAAATATTGGAAAAGTATAGAAAAAACTCTTAACCTGATTAATTCATAAACTTTTTTTTCATAAACGTTTCTACAATTTTCATGCTCAAATATATTAACATTGATGAGTTTTAGTTAATTTTTTTATTCAATTTTAAATTTTACCGAATTTTATTTTGAATGATTCTAA
>JABHKC010000135.1 GCA_018692315.1 Bacteroidota bacterium
CTTTTTTGATAATCTCATAAAGTTGTTCACGTTCCTGTTTTGATAATGTTACTCTATACAATTTTGCCATAACTTTAATATTTTAAGTTTTAGCAAATATATAAATTAAATACGTCATATTATAATTGACTTGACACTAGTTTTACTGATGATATCAATATCAATTGAAAACCTGTTCCCTTCTTTCAATAACAGAACCAGGCTTGTGCCACCTTTAAAAACAAATTCAAGTCCGTTTGATTTTAATCTCTCTAACAGATGTAAAGCATAAATCATTTTTTCAAGAATGATTTTATCAATTCGCCTGTGGTCTGAATGCTTTTTAAATTGATCCAACCACTCTTCCGTAAAACATTGTTCTTTAATCATCAATTATATCTTTTACAAGGTGAACCATATGGTTGGTTATGAATTGCTTAATATCCTGTTCTCGTTCTCTACGTTTTGCATAACTAAAAAGCTTGGTAAAGTTGATTGTGTAATTAGTAATTGCATTTTCGTAAATATGTATTAATTCGGAACCTTGCACGTAATAATATAGCTTCTCTTCGGCAAATAAATCCACTAGAATCTTTTCAAGCGATGGAGTGTAAAACTTAATCTTTTTTTCTGAAGTTTTTGTAAGTGGAGCTCGCGTAAGAAGTTTCTTTACAATAACTGGTTTGTTGCTTTCTGCTATATAAAAATCAATAGCTTTTTCATCTGGATTAAGGTATATCTCATTTTTTAATGAATCCTTTAGCTCATAAAATAAGGATTCTTCAAAACCTTTTTCAATTTCAATTATTAAAATTGATCTGCTTGTCTGGTGTTGAGTAAACTCATTTAACCATGATGTTTCCCAAACACAGTGCTTTACTTCATTAAACCTTTCCACTAGCTGTTTCGCAACTTTAAATGTATTTGGAGAGATGCCTGGCTTATATCTTGGTTTATATGAAATCATATAAAGCCCCCTTTTAATAGGTTTAATGATGTTTCTCTTTTTTAAATCATAGATTCTCCATCCAAAAGTTCCTTTCTTCAGTTCAGGTTCAAAATAACAATAGAAGTCAAAAAGCTCTTCTCTGGTAAAGTACTCTTTGTTTTTAAATTCTTCGATCAATCTATTTTCTATTATTTTGGTCATTTTAAATCCAATTTTTGCCAAATATACAATATTCTGGTTAATATTTGAAATCAAAAAAATGCCAGTACAAAGAAATACTGGTAAATTTTTGAATCAGCAGGATTGGGGAATTTGGCTCTTTTGCAGGCTAAAGCTTCTGCTTGTGTGTTGGGGTATGCAAATGTGCCAAATGTGGGATGACAATCTATGATTTCTATGTCAATAATTTAATTCACGGTCTTTTTTTTGGTATGGCACACAATATTATTATAAACAGAAAATTCCGTTTATTTCTTTATTATTATTTGTTTTAAATATCCATATCGTCGAAAGGATTAACAATATCATTGAACTTTGCGCTTGAAACATGTGTGTATATTTCTGTTGTTTTACTTGATTCATGTTCTAATATTGATTGACTTTGTTATAAATTGTCCACTTTCCAATAATTGACTTATGCTGAAGTGCCGGTGAAAGCAATTTCAAATATTCATTTCGAGTAAGTTCGCTTGCACCAAGGCTCAAAATATGATTAGTTGTCATTTGAGCATCAATAAAATGAAAATCATGTTCTATTAATTTTTGGCACAAATAATATAGTGCAATTTTGGAAGCATCAGATTTTCTGTAAAACATCGATTCTCCGAAAAATACCCTGCCAAGCGAAATTCCGTATAGCCCTCCAACCAACTCATCTTTATAAAATGTTTCCACAGAATGTGCGAAACCTTTTTTGTGCAACAAAATATATGCTTGCTGCATTTCGGAACCAAGCCATGTTTCGTTGTCTTGCCTGTTTTTAAGCGATGAACAATTTCGGATAACTTCTTCGAAACAAGTATCGAATTTAACCTCAAATTTCTTGCTACGAATTGTTTGTTTCAGACTCTTGGTAAGTTTGAACTCATCTGGGAAAAATACTGTTCTTGGTTCAGGCGACCACCATAAAATTGGTTCCTCTGGATTATACCATGGAAAAATCCCATTTGAATATGCCAGTAAAAGTCTTTCCGTGCTCAAATCTCCACCAAAAGCTAAAAGCCCATCAGCTTCAGAAAGCGAAGGATGAGGAAAAACAAGCTCTTTTGTCAATTGGAAAATAGGCATTTGCTGGAAATTGGAAACTGGAAATTAGAAATTAGGAACTCACGACTCATAATTATTTTACCTTGTAAACAAAAGTTCACGATATTTGGGAAGTGTCCAAATTTCATCGTCAACAATAAGCTCAAGTTTATCAATATGATATCTGATTTCTTCAAGAAAAGGAATTATTTTTATAGAATAACTATGAGCTTTTTCATAAACATCTTCAATTTTATTCGCTTCTTTTCTTGCAGAAACCATTTCGACTACGAGCTTTCGGATTGAAGAAATATGACGGGATATTTTTTTGATAGATAATAATTGGGTTTCAGAGATGGTTTTCATTTCTTCTTCGCCAAAGAGATTCTTAATTCCGCATACATTTTTGATTAAAGTATTTTGATATTGTATTGCGGTTGGAATAATATGATTTATTGCCAAGTCGCCAAGCACTCGTGTTTCTATCTGGACATTTTTTGTGAATGTTTCGATTCTAATTCCAAATCGAGCTTCTAACTCCCTTTCAGTTAAAATATTAGTATCTTTAAATAGCTTTTTAGATTTTTCGCTGATATATTCTTTTAAAGCCTCGGGAACATTCGAGATATTCGACAGTCCTCGCTTTTTTGCTTCTTCAAGCCATTCTTCGCTATATCCGTTTCCTTCGAATATTACATTTTTTGAAGAGATTATGCATTTTCGCAAAACCTTTAAAATAGCTTCGTCTTTTTTGACTTTCTTTTTTATTAAAGAATCAACTTCTTTTTTAAACTCGGAAAGCTGGTTAGCAACCGCTGCATTTAGATTTATCATTGGCGATGCGCAATTTGCCGACGAACCTACTGCTCTAAATTCGAATCTGTTGCCTGTGAAAGCAAAGGGCGATGTTCGGTTTCTATCAGTATTGTCTAACAGAATTTCGGGAATTTTTCCAATATCAATTTTTAGTTCTGCTTTTTCATCTGATGACATTTTTCTATTGCTTACTCTTTTTTCTATTTGGTCTAACATTTCGGCAAGTTGTTTTCCAAGGAAAACCGAAATAATTGCCGGTGGTGCTTCATTTGCTCCAAGACGATGACTATTTCCATAGGTAGCAATACTTGCCCTTAACAAATCGGCATTGTCGTACACAGCTTTAATAATGTTGATTAGAAAAGTAAGAAATTGTAGATTTTTTCTTGGTGTTTTTCCGGGCGAGAGTAGGTTTACTCCTGTATTTGTCATCAAAGACCAATTGTTGTGTTTACCCGAACCATTTACTCCACTGTATGGCTTTTCGTGGAACATAACTCTAAACTTATGACGGCGAGCAATTTTTTCCATCAAATCCATCAAAAGTTGGTTGTGGTCAACTGCAAGGTTTATTTCTTCAAAAACCGGTGCACATTCGAATTGATTTGGAGCTACTTCGTTATGTTTTGTTTTTAGAGGTATTCCGAGTTTCAATGATTCATATTCAAAATCTTTCATAAAGGAGGCAACTCTTTCAGGAATTGAACCAAAATAGTGATCGGCTAATTGTTGATCTTTTGCCGAAGCATGTCCCATTAGAGTTCTGCCTGTGAGCATAATGTCTGGTCTTGCTCTAAATAATGCTTCGTCTATGAGAAAATATTCTTGCTCAATTCCAAGAGTTCCGTGGACGCATGAAACTGCCCGATCGAAATAACTACAAATTGCAGTTGCTGATTTGTCTAATGCTGTGAGTGATTTAAGTAAAGGAGTTTTATAGTCGAGCGCTTCGCCTGTATATGATACAAAAATGGTTGGAATACAAAGTGTTTTGTCAACAATAAAAGCTGGCGATGATGGATCCCATGCAGTGTAGCCGCGTGCCTCGAAAGTGTTTCTAATTCCACCGCTCGGGAAACTTGAAGCATCTGGCTCTTGCTGAACTAATAGGTCGCCATGAAAATTTTCTATTACTCCGCCATTTTCTGTTGGCTCAAAAAAAGCATCGTGTTTTTCGGCTGTTGCTCCTGTCAATGGATGAAACCAATGTGTATAATGCGTGGCTCCATGATCTACTGCCCACGATTTCATTCCGGAAGCTATTTGATTTGAATTTTTTCTGTCGATTTTCCCACCTTTATCTATTGCTTGAACAACATTATCGTAGGCTTCTTTCGATAGGTATTCTTGCATGACTCTTCGGTCGAAAACATTTTCAGCAAAATATTCGCTTGTCTTTTTTGAAGGTTCTTTAACTTCAAGTGGTTTTCTTGAGAATACTTCTTCTAAAGCGATAAATCTTATTTTTCCCATAATGATTTTGTTTTTTATTTCAATACGGAACAAAAGTATATAAATATTTTAAATACCCCCTTAAATATTTTATCTCTGTTCAAAATATATTATAAATTTATTTTGAGTGTCTGAAATATAAACGGGTAATAAAATAATATATATTGTATTATGCAAATTACTGAAAATGAAAATCGCAAATTTTCATAGTAGAAAATTTGCGATTTTATGTATAATTCCGAAGAATTACTTTTATGAAATGTTGTCAGAAATTACTCGAACTCTTTCATAGTTTTTGTAATTATTTCGATAGCAGCATTTATTTCTTCTTCAGTAATAACAAGTGGTGGAGCAAAACGAATAATGTGGTCGTGAGTTGGTTTTGCAAGTAAGCCATTATTTGCTAATGCAACGCAAACATCCCATGCAGTTTTTCCGTCTTTTGGTTCAATGATAGCTGCATTTAACAAGCCTTTTCCTCTTACAAGACTGATCATGTCAGAATTAATATTTTTTAAACCTTCACGGAAAATTTCACCAAGTCGTTCGGCATTTTCTGCGAGATTTTCATCAGTAATTACGTCGAGTGCAGAAATGGCAACTTTTGCGGCAATTGGATTTCCTCCGTAGGTTGAACCATGTTGTCCGGGTTTAATTACAAGCATTATATCGTCGTCTGCCAAAACAGCCGAAACCGGATAAATTCCGCCTGAAATAGCTTTTCCAAGAATTAATATATCTGGGCGTACATTTTCGTGATCGCAAGCAAGGAGTTTCCCTGTTCGTGCAATGCCTGTTTGTACTTCGTCGGCAATGAAAAGTACATTTTTCGCTTTACATAAATCGTATGCTTTTTTCAAATATCCTTCCTGAGGTACATAAACTCCGGCTTCTCCTTGAATTGGTTCAACCAAAAATCCTGCAACATTTGGATCTTCCAAAGCTTTTTCAAGTGCATCTAAATCATCATAAGGAATTGTTATAAAACCCGGAGTATAAGGTCCAAATCCGTCTTTTGCATCAGGATCGGTTGACATTGAAATAATTGTAGTAGTCCGACCATGAAAATTACCTTCGCAAACAATTATTTTTGCTTCGTATTTTTCAATTCCTTTTTTATCGTAGCCCCATTTTCGGCAAAGTTTAATTGCTGTTTCGTCGGCTTCGGCACCTGTATTCATAGGGAGAACTTTGTCGAAACCGAAATATTTTGTAATATACTCTTCAAATTCGCCAAGAACATTGTTATAAAATGCCCGAGAAGTAAGGGTTAATTTATTGGCTTGTTGAGTTAAAGCATCTACAATTTTCGGATGGCAATGACCTTGATTTACTGCTGAATATGCAGAAAGAAAATCATAGTATTTTTTTCCTTCAACATCCCAAACATAAACTCCTTCACCTTTTTCTAAAACTACAGGTAGCGGATGATAATTATGGGCACCATATTTTTCCTCCTTACTGATATAATTTTGCGAATTTTCTTTAAGCATAATTTGTTGTGTTTTAATAAGTTAATAATTCAAATAAATTTTTATTTAATCATGCAATCTTAAGATAAGTTTTATGAATTTCAAAATAAATTATAATTATATTCTATGTGAAAATTTATAAAAAATGAATTAATTTTGTCCTGATAATTATTTTTATTAAATTGAAATAGAATGAAAAAATCATTAATAGGCACGAAAACAGAGCAGAATTTATTGAAGTCGTTTGCAGGCGAGAGTCAGGCGAGAAACAGATATGAGTTTTTTGCAAAAGTAGCGAAAAAAGAAGGATATGAACAGATATCAAGAATTTTTCAAGAGACTGCAAATCAAGAAAAAGAACATGCTAAACGATTCTTTAAATTCTTAGAAGGAGGAGATACCGAGATTACAGCCACATATCCTGCCGGAATAATTGGAGCAACAAAAGAGAATTTAAAAGCAGCAGCAGAAGGCGAAAATGAAGAATGGACTGAATTATATCCCGAATTTGCAAAAGTTGCCTCTGAAGAAGGATATCCGGAAATTGCCATAGCTTTCAAAATGATTGCAAAAGTGGAGGCTGAGCATGAAAGAATATATTTGAAATTGCTACAGAACATATCGGATGATAAGGTGTTTATGAGGGATGGAAAAGTATGGTGGAAATGCTTAAATTGTGGCTATGTTTACGAAAGTGAAAAAGCGCTTGAAGCTTGCCCGGCTTGCCTACATCCAAAATCTTATATGCAAATAAGAGAGGAAAATATTTAATAATTAACTCATTTTCAATATAATTGAATCAACAAGTCCATGACAAAATCATTAAATTCAAAAAAAGAAAACCTAATTCCGATAAGCATAATTGCTGTACTATTTTTCATTTTTGGCTTCGTAACTTGGCTAAATGCCACTCTTATTCCATATCTGAAAATAGCATGCGAATTAAGCGATTTTGAAGCATACCTTGTTACTACTGCATTTTACATTTCATATTTTGTAATGGCAATTCCATCTTCGTGGATACTCGAAAAAACTGGCTACAAAAGAGGAATGGCTCTCGGATTATTTGTTATGGCTCTCGGCTCTTTGATATTTATTCCGGCAGCTATGACTCGCATTTATGAATTATTTTTAGCTGGGCTTTTCGTGCAAGGCTTAGGATTGTCGATTTTGCAAACAGCATCGAATCCTTATGTAACTATCTTAGGACCAATAGAAAGTGCTGCCCGACGAATCAGCATAATGGGAATTGCAAACAAAGTTGCCGGAATTATTAGTCCTATAGTTTTAGGAGCTGTAGTTTTGAAAGGTACTGATAAAATTGTTGAAGATTTGAAATTAATGAGTATTGCCGAAAAAAACTCACAACTTCAGGAATTAGCCGAAAGGGCAATAAATCCTTATATAATTATGGCAATTTCTCTTGTAGTTTTAGCAATATTAGTAAAACATTCGGCTCTGCCCGAAATAGAAGAATCGAAAGATAATGAATCAGATAATCTGGGTGCTTTCCAGAAACTTAAAAGAGCTATTCGTATTCCTTATTTAGTGTTTGGATTTTTTGCGATTTTTTTCTATGTAGGTGCAGAAGTTATTTCTGTCGATACATTAGGATTATATGGAAATTCGCTTGGTTTTGGTGTCGAAGATTCTAAGTTTTTTGCATCCTTCACACTTTTTGGAATGCTTATTGGCTATGTGTTTGGAATTGTGGCTATTCCAAAATTTATTAAGCAAGAAACGGCTTTGAAATATTTTGCAATTCTTGGAATAGTTTTCACCATTGCTGCAATTTTCACCGATGGATACACTTCAGTACTTTTCATTGCATGTCTTGGATTTGCAAATTCTATAATGTGGCCGGCAATTTGGCCTCTTGCAATTGAAGGTTTAAATAAATTTACAAAAATTGGTTCTGCCATATTAATTATGGGAATTGCCGGAGGTGCAATACTAACACCATTGTTTGGAATTGTTTCGGAATATTCAGGAAATATGCAAAAGTCCTATTCTCTTTTGATAATTTGCTATTTATATATTTTGTTTTATGCTGTTTTTGGGTATAGAGTTGGAAGGAAAAATCTGGAAAAAATATCAAGCTGATTTTTTTCTATTTATAAAACATAGGTATTCAGGCGTATAGGATTGAGAAAATAAATTTGCATTATTTTTTTCATTCAAAATGATTGATAATAAAAAATAGTTGTACTTTTGTAGCGGGTAAGTCTTGTACGACCAGCTCCTAACGAATCCCCCAGGATCGGAAGGTAGCAAGGGTAGTTAGTCGTAGCGGTGCGATGCAAGTAGCTTACCCTTTTTTTATTTCATTTTTTTTGATACAATATTATTTCTTATATTTACACTATAAACAAAATTGAAAGGAATTCTAATATGCTATGTATTAAATGAATATACACCAAACCCCATAATTTGTATGTATTCTTATTTACAGTTTTTGCATACATTTTTTAGATTTTGGGTTAATAATTTTTAATTTATTGAGGCTAGAGCCCATATAATAAAACAATTTCAAGTGAACAAAAAATTCAGCTAATTCATTGTTTTGCAATAAAATATAAATTATGAAAAGAATAAAATTATTATTTATTATTTTAAGTTTTACTCATATTGTAAACTCGCAATGTACTTGGGACTTACCACCAAATCAAGTTAATCCTAATAATATTTCATGGTATGCTCTATTGGTTATTCCTACTCCTTATGGAGTTACAACTGTTAATGCTTGTGGAGTTATTCTTGATTCTCTTGATATAGTTGGTGCATTTATCGACTCTGCTAATTCAGGGAATCTAAAATGTGTTGGTTATTTAGAATATGATGGAGTGACCAATATGACTGTTAGAGTCTGGGGTAATTACCCTCCAAATTTTTATGGTCCTGAACCAGGAGATACTTTAATTTGGAAAGTTTGGGATTATTCTGAAGATATTGAATATTTTGTACATATTCCATTTCCTATATCTCCGACTGGTGGTTTAACATATGTTGTATATGGGGATTTTATAATTGATACAATTTACGCTGATATTTGGCCAAATATAGCTGCATCACATTTAATTGACACTAATAGGATTAGTTTTGAAAATCTTTCGAAAAGTCATCTAAATTCTTTTTGGGATTTTGGCGATGGAGATACTTCAAGTTTAGAAAATCCTATACATATTTATCAAGAAAATGACGTATTTACTGTTACTCTTACAATTTCAAACGACTGCCATAGTGTAGATACAAGTTTCTCGGTAAAAATTGAAGCCTACCCTGTAGCATATTTTGAATATTCTGTTTCAGCGAAAGAAGTTACTTTTGATAATCTTTCGAATTATGCTACAAATTATGTTTGGGATTTTGGCGATTCAAATAGTTCTATTGAAGAAAATCCGATTTATACTTTCGCAGAAGATGGAATTTATGTTGTCAGCCTGACTGCAATAAACTCGCTAAGCGATAGCATTTATATTGATACAATTGAGATTGAAACCAGTGGAATTGAAAAAATCCGCAGTTTTGAAATTGTTTATCCAAATCCAAACAGCGGTAAATTTCAGATTTTATTAAACAGAAAATGCCAAAGTATTTCGATTTACGATTGTCTCGGAACAAAAATTTTCGGGCAAGAAATTTCAAACTCTGAAATAGAAATTGATATTTCGCAACTTCCGGCAGGAATTTATTTTCTGCATTTTTCTTATAAAAATGGCTTTGAAACTTTGCAAATCGTTAAGGAATAGAATGTTAATTGAGAATTGTCAATTAACAATTAACAATTGACAATTCTCAATTATTTTTTAGATTTCAATATTAGCACCAATTCCGGCTTTCAAAGCTTTATCATAAATCAATTTTGCAGTAGCAACATCCTGAATTGCAAGTCCGTTCGATTTGAAAACGGTAATTTCTTTATTGCTTGTTCTGGCTTCTTTTTTCCCTATAAGAATTTCGCCAAGTTCGGCATAAAAATGAGATTCTTTGATTAAGCCTTCATTCAAAGGAATAATAATATCACCTGCCTCATTGAAACATGCTTCTTTTGAATCTCCTACAAATTTCGAGCGTAGAATTGTTTCAGTGTCAAGCTCACGGGCATTCGGTGTATGACTTCCAATTCCGTTTATGTGTGTTCCTTCTTTGAGTTTTGCACCATCGAAAAGTGGTGTAGCTGAGGAAGTTGCAGCACAAATAATATCGGTATCTAATAATTCATCAGGATTTCCGGCTATGGAAATTTTAAGATTTAGTTTTTCAGACATTTCATTTACAAATTGAGCGGCAGATTCTTTGCTAAGATCGTAAACCAAAACATTTGAAATGTCTCTAACAAGACTTACTGCCCATAATTGCATTTTTGCTTGAACCCCTGTGCCATAAATTCCCACTTTCTGATTACTATCAGTTCTGGCAAGATATTTTGTGGCAACACCACTTACTGCTCCTGTACGTACTGCAGTTAAATATCCACCATCCATAATGCAGTTTACATCGCCTGTTTCGGGATTTTGCAGCAGAACTTTTCCAATAGTTGTTGGGATATTAAACTTCTTCGGATTGTCTTTATAAACTGTTACAATCTTGCAAGCCAATGCACCCAAGTCTTTCAAATAAGCAGGCATATATAGCGAAAGTCCACCTGCAGGTTTAATGTTTGTTCGCAAAGGTAGAACTGCTGTTCCATTTGCTAATTCTATAAATGCCTTTTCAACTACATCAATGCAGTCCTTCATATCTAACACAGATATTACATCTTGTCTGTTTAAAATTAAAACCATAATTTCTTCCTATTTTTAATATTTAAAAATTAAATTTACATTCTATTTTTGTAAAGAAAATAAAATTTTGATTATGAAAAAAATAATAAATACGAAAAATGCCCCGACTGCTATTGGTCCTTACAATCAGGCTGTTGAGTTAAATAGAGTTTTATTTATTTCAGGGCAAATTGCAATTGATCCTAAAATAGGAAAACTAATTGCAGGTGGCATTAAAGAACAAACAGAACAAGTATTGGAAAATATAAAGGCTATCCTTAGCAAAGCCGGATATGATTTGACAGATGTCATGAAAACTTCATGTTCTCTCGCAGATTTAAACAATGCTCCAAAAATGAATGAAGTTTATGCAAAATATTTTACTGAAAATCAACCTGCTCGTGCTATGTTCGAAGTTTCGAAATTGCCGCTTGGTTCCTTGTTGGAGATTGAAACAATTGCCATGAAGTAAAAAGGCTAATTTTGATTTTGGATTTTACAAGGGAATTTGGTTTTACCGATGAAATAGGTTCTCAATTTTTGCTTGGATTAAATTTATCTTTTTAGTTACTGGTTTTTTTATTAATTTTGAAATGATACTTTAATTTTTTATTAATTAAAAATAGAAATTATGAAACACATTATTATTGCCATAGTATTTATTTTTGCTTTATGCACGAATCAGATTTTCCCCCAAACTATATCTAATGGTGATTTCGAAAATTGGACTGATAATAAACCCGATGGATGGGATACATCGAACGACGATATTGCAGTTTTTGGACAAACTGTAGTTGAAGAATATACTTCTGATCCCTTTTCCGGAAGTTCGGCAGTTTATCTCGAATCTAAAAGTATGGGACCTTTTATAATGACAGGGATCATCGTAAATGGATATTATGAGTTTGACCAAACTTTAGTTGAAACTATTCAAGGTTCACCTTTTACTGAACGTCCTGACAAAATGAAATTTGCCTACAAATGTGCCCCTGAAGCAGGAGATAATTGCTTTATTTCAATTGCTTTATTATTAAATTCTGATACAGTTGCAAATGGTGTTTTCACAAATTCCAACTTGGTTGAAACATGGACAGAAGGAGAAATTGTTCTAAATTATTTGAATTCGGATGTTCCTGATACTTTAATTATTATGGTAATGTCGTCGAAGGAAAACCATGGCTCAGCTGGACAAGGTGCAGTTGCCGGAAGTAAACTTTGGGTTGATAATTTTACTTTTGAAACTTCAAGTTCAGTGCAATCTGTTGATTTGCAGGATGGAAGTTTTGTACATCCTAATCCAACTTCCGGAATCTTAAATATTAGTAATGTCCAATTTGGAAATATTTCAAGCGAAGTAAATATTTATAATGCTTTAGGTTCAAAAATTTTGGAATCTAAAATAAATAAGCATATGGAGAGTAATTTTAGCATAGATATTTCAGATTTCCCGAAAGGAATTTATATAGTTCAACTTACATCAGAAACTGAAAATTTGATGCAAAAAATTGTATTGAAATAAATTTGCCTAAATTTTTATTTCTAATTCTATTAGAAATTCCGAGACAATATTTTTTACAGACCAGACTGGTTCTCGAAAACCAATCTGGTCTTTTCTTTTTAAAGTGAAAATAGATGATTATTAGTTTTGCAATAATATCTTTGCAGTCAATTATAAATATTTTTGTTAAATGAGTAAAAAAGAAAATAAACCATTGTTGTTGCTAACGAACGACGATGGAATAAATGCAAAAGGACTGAAAGTTTTGATTGAAGCATTTGCCGGTTTTGGCGAACTTTTGGTGGTAGTTCCTGACAAAGGACAATCGGCTATGTCTCATGCAATTACAATAAATCAGCCGATTTTTTTAAATAAAATTAAAGAAAAAGAAAATCTAACAATTTACACATGTTCGGGCACACCGGTCGATTGCGTAAAATTGGCACTAAACAAAATTACCAAAAGAAAACCAGATTTTTTAATTTCCGGAATAAATCATGGAACCAACTCGTCTGTAAGCATAATTTATTCGGGGACAATGGCAGCAGCTCTCGAAGGCTACATAAATGATATTCCATCGATAGGATTTTCTGTAATAGACCATTCGCCTGATGCCAATTTCGAAATTGCAGAAAAATATTCCAAAATTATTTTCAAAAAAATTTCAGAAAACAATCTTCCGAAAAATATATGTTTGAACGTAAATTTTCCGAATACAAAACCTGAAAACGTAAGAGGAATAAAGTTTTCGCGACAGGCAAGAGCAAAATGGGTAGAAGAATTTGAAAAACGAACAAACCCACACAATAAGGAGTATTACTGGCTGACAGGCAAATTTCAAAACTTTGAAGAAAATGCAGAAGATACTGACGAATGGGCTTTGAAAAATAATTACGTTTCAATTGTACCGGTGCAATTTGATTTTACGGCATACGATACACTAAAAATTTTCAAAGACAAAAACTATGAAATCGAAATTTGATGCATTAAGAGTTGGAGTTTTGCTGGGTTTAGTTCTACCCATGTTGAGTATTGTAATTTTTTATCTAATAAAATACGATACATTAAGTTTCATGGAATTTGTTGATCAATTGATAGTTAGAGATATTTATACACAGTTGATTAGTTTATGTGTGGTTCCAAATTTAGGTTTGTTTTTTATTTTTATATGGAAGAATTTTCTCTATTCGGGTCGTGGTGTAATTCTTGCAACTTTTATTTACGCCTTTCTAATTGTTATTTTGAAGTTTTTCACATAGCCTAAAAGAATCCATTAAAGCAAACTAATTCTCCAATTTCAAATTCCCAGAATAATGAAATACTACATAATTGCAGGCGAATCTTCCGGCGACATGCACGCTGCAAATTTAATGAGTGAGCTAAAAAAACTTGACTCCGATGCCGATTTTAGATTTTGGGGAGGCGATTTGATGCAGCAAGAAGGCGGAACTATTGTTAAACACATTAGTTCTCTTGCATTTATGGGTTTTTTTGAGGTATTGAAAAATATTCGTACTATTTTCAAAAATTTCAAGCTGTGCAAAAACGATTTGCTTTTTTACAAGCCAGATATTATTATTTTCGTAGATTATCCGGGTTTTAATTTACGAATTGCAAAATTTGCTAAGCAAAACAATTTTCGGGTATTTTATTATATTTCCCCTACAATTTGGGCTTGGCATAAGTCAAGAATTAAAACTATCAAAAAGTATGTTGACAGAATGTTTGTGATTTTGCCTTTTGAAAAGGAATTTTATAAAAAAAACAATTACGATGTCGATTATTTGGGTCACCCGCTAATAGACCAGCTTAAAAAATATGAGGAAAAGCCCGATTTTGAAAAGTTCATTAATAAATACAATCTTCCAAACATTCCGGTAATTGCACTTATGCCCGGCAGTAGAAATCAAGAGATTGAAAAAATATTGCCTGTGATGCTCGAAACTGCTAAAAGTTTCCCAAAATATCAATTTGTGATTTGCGGAACTACTTCGATAAAAACCTCGGTTTACGAAAATTATTTACAAGGCTCTTCAACGAAAATTATTTTCAACAAAAATTATGAAATACTGTTAAATTCTACTGCTGCATTGGTAAAATCGGGAACTTCTACTTTAGAAACTGCTCTGCTTGACATTCCACAAGTGGTTTGCTATAAGACCTCAAGGCTTACTTATTTTATTGCTAAGCTTCTCGTAAAGATTAAATATATTTCTTTAGTGAATTTAATAATGGACAAACAAGTAGTTTGTGAACTCATTCAAAATCAATGCAATCCGACTGAAATGATTATTGAACTGAACAAAATATTGCCAAATACCGAAGATAGAAATCAATTGCTATCGGATTATAAGAAGCTTCACGAAATTCTTGGAGATGGAAAAGCTAGCGAAAAAATTGCAAGTCTAATGTTCTCATATCTAAACAAGTAGTTGTTATTCAGTATAATTGAATTGTCCAACAATTATAAAATCAAAAATCTTCGATGAAAAAGAGAATCTATTTATTTATCATCAGTTTATTGATAATTAATGTAAACTTTGCACAAAAAATTGCAATTTGTTTGTTCTATACCAACTCAATAAATACAATTGTAATTACTCCAACTTTTGGCTCATACACAGTTAGTTCAGATAATCAAATAATTTCTAAATTACTTAAAAATGAAATTTTATATATTTCTGAATATCAAGATTCTATTAATATTAGGGGAATTAAAAAAAACTATGGAAATTTCAAGAATATTTTGATTTACCAGAATGAAGAAGAAGGTTCATTTAGAATAAAACCAATTTATCCTTCATTAGATGCACGAAATTATTTAGGCAATCTTCAAATAAAATCGCTAAAAAATAAACTTCAAATTGTCAATCGTATTAATATCGAAGATTATATTTCGGGTGTAGTTGAAACTGAAGGTGGAGCGAAAGCTAAACTCGAATATTACAAATCGCAAGCAATTATTTGCAGAACATATCTGATAGGTCATTTGCGAAGACACGAAGAAGAAAACTTTCATTTATGCGATGGGGTTCATTGTCAAGCATATAAAAGTAAATGTTCGCATAATTTGGAAATTGTTTCGTCAACAAATTCAACTAAAAACCTGATAATTGTTGATGAAAATAATCTGCCAATTACAGCATCATTCCATTCAAATTGTGGAGGAGAAACTGTCAATTCGGAAAATGTATGGACTTACCCAAAAAAATATCTGAAATCTATTATTGATACTTTCTGCACAGATCACAACCATTCTATTTGGGCCGATTCGGTGCAAATCAACAATTGGATAAATTATCTTGTTGAAAATAATTTCAAAATCAGGACTGATATAAACTTGAAGAAGCTGAATTTTGAGCAAAACCAAAGGAAGCTTTTTTATGTCCTAAATGAAGATACAATTAGCTTAAAAAAAATTAGAGCTGATTTTGGATTTAAATCTACATTTTTCAATATCAGAACAGAAGGAGAAAAAGTATATTTCGATGGAAAAGGTTATGGTCATGGTGTAGGCTTATGCCAGGAAGGTGCTATGAAAATGGCCGTACTTGGCAAAAACTATTCTGAAATTATCGAAAAATATTATCGAAATATTTCAATAAGGGAAATTGATGAAACAATAGACGGCTTATAGAAATTTTGTATTCTTGCGAAAGTCAAATCATTTTTTGTAATTCGACCTAATACTTAGAGCAACTACTTAAAAATAGTTTGTCAATAAGGTATAATGGAATGACACCTATAGAAAAAATTGTATTTTAACAATTAGTATAAGTCCTAATTTATAGGGATTTGACTTGGGAATTGAAAAATGTAAATAATTAAATTTGCTAACAACAATCATAAAAATTACCTTTGAAAGTTAAATTGTTTTTTTTATAAAAAGCATAAATAAGGAAATATAAATATTTTGAGTGATTAACATAAACATAAATATTATGAAAGCTAAAATTTTTACATCATTATTAGTATTGTTATATTCTATGACTTTTGGTCAAGATTTTATTCTTTCACCAACAAATATTCCTGATGTTGGAGAAACAGCAGCTCCTACTATCTGCGATCTTGATAACGATGGATTATTAGATATATTGATTGGAAAAGGTGATGGTACAATTTCTCATTATGAACAGGATTTTTACTTCCCAACTGATTTTTTGACTGTTTCTACAAACTTCAACAGCATAGATGTTGGAAGTAGCACAAGTGCAAGTGCTGCTCCTACTGTAACAGATCTTGATAATGATGGTCTGTTAGACTTAATTGTAGGAGAAAGTACAGGAAACTTAAATCATTATGAGCAAGTAGCATTAAATTCTTTAAATTTTAGTTTAGTTACAGAAAATTTTAATTCAATTGATGTTGGGAATCAATCAGCACCCTATTTTCTTGACATTGATAATGATGGTTTATTAGATTTATTCATAGGAGAATATTCTGGCAATATTAACCATTACGAGCAAACAACATCAAATGGAAGTGATTTTGCTTTGATTACTGAAACTTTCAATAGCCTTACTGTTGGAACAAGAACTGGAATTTGCATAAAAGATTTTAACAATAATGGACTTCTTGATTTGATTATAGGTGAAAACAATCCTAATATTAATTACTACGAACAATCAGCTGCAAATTCAAACACTTATAATCTTATTTCTGATGATTTTCTAGACATAAACTATTCAAGAAATAAAATTGATATTGCAGATATTAATGATGATGGATTAGAAGATATGATTATTGGAGATAATGATGGAAATGTTTATATATACTTGCAAGTATTCCCTGTAGAAGCAAATTTTTCGGTTTCGGTAACAAGTAGTTTTATTGGAGAAGAAATTGTTTTTACAGACCTATCGCTTGGTACTCAGACAGCCTGGCTTTGGAATTTTGGAGACGGAGTAAGTTCTATTTTGCAAAATCCTACGCACATTTATCAAAGCTCTGGTACTTATACAATTGAATTAATTATTTATCGCGATAACGAAAGTGATACTTTAAGCCTTGAAGACTACCTCACAATTGAAATACCTCCTATAGAATTAACATATATATCGGCCGATGAAAGTTGCCCTACTTATAATGATGGAAATATTGACATCACAGTTTCAGGAGGGCTATCCCCTTATACTTTTCTTTGGTCATCAGGCGAAACTTTAGAAGATTTGTATAATGTTGCAGCGGGGAGCTATTATGTTACTGTAACAGATTATAATAGTAGTTTTGTTGTTGAAAATATTGTTATTTCTCAACCAGAGCTTAATTATCAAGTTACAATTCCAAATTGTTACAATTCTGGAGAGGGTATAATAGAACTTTTACCTTCAGGAGGTACTTCGCCATATACATATAATTGGAGCACAAACGAATCAACTCAAAATATTGACAACCTAATGGCAGGCACTTACTATGTGTCTGTTTATGATTATGACCAATGTTTGTTAAATCCTTCAAATGAGGGAATTATTGTTAATCAACCTACAGTAATCCAACTTTCTTTTACTCATGAAGAAATTGATTGTTATGGAAATAGCAATGGCTCAATTGACTTGACAGTGCAAGGTGGGACATCACCTTACTCATTCCAATGGTCTAATGGCGAATCAAGCGAGGATATCTCAGGTCTTTCCCCCGATACTTTCTACGTAACAGTAGTTGATGATAATTCATGTTCTGCCGACAATTCTGAGCCAACTACTTTTACTCTTCCATGGAATTATTCTACAAATGAAAGTAATCATACAATAGGAATTACAAACCCAAATATTGTTTTTATAGATGGAAATCCGCTGGATGTTGGAGATTTTGTTGGGGTTTTCTACGATTCGTCAGGCACAAAGGCTTGCGCCGGATACGAAGAATGGAATGGGCAAGGTATCGGACTTGCAGCTTGGGGAGCTGAAGCTGGCATAGATAATGGATTTATGGCTGGAGAAGAGTTTTCATTTAAAGTATGGAGAGCCATTAATGGCGAAGAAATTGATTGTGATGCTACATATAATACTGTAAGTGTGCCAAATACAGCCTTTTATACACCAAATGGAATAAGTGTCATAGAAACACTGATAGGAAATTCTACGGGCGAATTGGAAATAAACGGAATTGTAATTAATCAACCCGATGAACTTATAGCTCAAACAACAGGAACAGAGGTAATTTGTTACGGAATTAATAATGGTTATATTACATTATCAACAGTAGGAGGTGGCGAACCTTACGAATTTTTATGGTCTGATGGTTCTACTACACAAAATATAGTTAATCTTGCAGGAGGATTATACGATGTTACAGTAACTGATACTAATAATTGTACTATAGTTGATGGTTTTGGAATAGAACAGTTAGACGAAATAATAATCACTTACGTGAAAACAGATATTACGTGCACTGGATTTGACGATGGAACCATAGATATTAGTGTAACAGGAGGTAGTGCAGATTATACCTATTTGTGGTCAACAGGTGCATCTACCCAGGATATTTCAAATCTCCAACCCGGAACATATCTTGTTACGGTAACAGACAATATAAACTGTATTGCAATTGAAGAAATAGAAATATTCCAACCTTCACTATTAGTGGTTGGCTCAGAGAATACAAATGTTTCTTGTTTTGGATTTAATGATGGAGTTATTGAATTAACTCCATCTGGTGGAACAAGTCCATTTACATATATATGGTCTAATCAGGAAACCACTCAGAATATTGCAGATTTATATGCCGGACAATATGAATTCACCGTAACAGATATGAACCAGTGTACATATTTTGGTAATGAAGTGATTACTGAACCAAACGAACTAACTATATTGGTTTCTGGCTCAGATACTATTTGTTTTGAAACAAATGAAGGATTTATTGATTTGACAATAAGTGGAGGCACTGAACCATACCAAATTCTATGGTCGAATAATGAAACATCTGAAGATATTAATCAGCTTTCGGGAGGATTATTTAGTGTTACAGTTACAGACTTTAATAATTGTATTGTTCAAAGTGATTTTACAGTTTTAGAATTAGACGAGATAATTATTTATGCTGAAAAAGAAAATGTTTCTTGCTTTGGTTTAAACAATGGAATGATTGACCTTACTGTTATTGGCGGAACTGGCAACTATTTCTACAATTGGAGTAGCGGTTCATATAATGAAGATTTATTTAATCTTCCTCCAGGTGATTATGACCTATTTGTAACTGATAATCTAAATTGTGAAGCAGAAGAAGAATTTGAAATAACTGAACCTGAACTTTTTGAGCTTGAGTATGAAAAAACAGATATAGCATGTTTTGACGATGGAAATGGAAGCATAGATTTGACAGTTTCTGGAGGAACAACTCCATATACATTCAATTGGGCAAATTTTGAGTCAACAGAAGATTTATCTGGTTTAAGTGGTGGAGTTTATAATGTTACTGTTCTCGATGATAACAATTGTTCAGTTTTTGAATCAATAACAATTGCAGAACCTAATGAATTGTCATTAGAATTAATATCTACTACCGATGTTCTATGTTTTGAACAAAGTACCGGAGAAATTGAGATTGAAACTACCGGTGGTATCTCACCATATGATTTTGACTGGTCGAATGGAGAAGATACTGAAGATTTAATAAATCTGCTTGCAGGAACTTATGAACTTACAGTAACTGACCAAAACAATTGTACTGAAATCATTAGTGCTACAATTACAGAACCGTCCACAGCTATTATGCTTCAGTTAAACTATCAGGCAAATATATGCTATGGAACCAATTCAGGAGAAATATCAGCTATTGCAATTGGAGGAACTGTTGCGGGCGATTATAATTACTTATGGTCGAACGGAGGTACAACTGATCAAATTTCAGGATTAATTGCCGGCTCCTACCAAATAAGTGTTTCAGACGATAATGGCTGCGAAAAAGTCGAACAAGCAGAAATTATTCAGCCTTCCGATACCTTAGAAATTATCAATTCAACTGCAAACGATGTAAATTGTTTTGGCGAGAACAC
>JABHKC010000136.1 GCA_018692315.1 Bacteroidota bacterium
TGTGTGTCAGATTTGAACTACCACAGATTTTTATTTTTGAGTAATAGCGAGCTATTTTGATGGAATAAAAATTGAGGACGGTCAAAGATGATGTGCAGTTTGGGCTTGTAGTAGAAATATTTATGAATTATTCAGGTTAGGCTATAAATGTGAATTGCACACAATTGATGATAACGATTTTAGCGATATTAGGGCATTATATCAAAAAATTATTACACAAATTAATCTTGGAATTCCCATCCTTGCAATAAATCTGAAAGTATGTCCCGTATGGGGATTAATTACCGGCTATTTAAAAAATAAACCTGGTATATTATGTCGTACTTATTTTGATGAATCTGAAGAATATTCTCAAGCAGAACATGCACCCTGGCTATCATTCTTCATTGGAGAAAAAACTATACCTTTGACTGCGGATGAATTCCTTTATAATTCTCTTAAAATTGCAATTCAAATAGCAAAAACAGAAGAATTTGGAGAATATAAAAGCGGTTTCAATGCTTTTGAGAATTGGATAAATGAATTGAAAAAATATTCGACAAAATCAAAGGCTTTTGAAGAATATGAGGTGAATTTAACAATCTTTGATTACTTAATAGAGTCACGGCAAACAGCAAAAAAATATTTAACTTCTATGATTAATAAGTTGAAAAAAGGAAATGTAATTGTTGAAAATTATAAAAAAGAAGTTGAACTCTTACTGAATACCAGAACCAACATCTTACCTTCTTACGAATCAACTTCAAAAAATTGGACAACAGAAATTATCAATTATCAAATTGAAATCTTAACACAAGTTTTAGACATAGAGAGAGAAACAATTGAGCTAATTGAAAACGAAATATAAAATTAAGTGCCACAATAAAAGGTAAAGTCAGATTTAAAATCATAAAAATATCTAAATGAAGTCCTGCATATAAGCTTATAAAAATATATTTATCTATTATATAGCATTTTACAGCTTTCATTTTATCTATGTAGAACTTTGTATCAACCAATGCTTATTTACCATTCCCGTATTAAATAAATAATCAAACAATTATATGCAATTGCAAACTTCAAATAGCTAATATTGTAAAAATATTGTAAATTTGATAGCTTTTGGATAAAATGAAATTTGAGAATATTAATGACCTACTAAAATTTATGTCTAATGAAAACAATTTACTTTCAACACATTAAAATTAGAATAATTCTTCAATTATTGTTGGCGCTATCATTTACAATTGTCAGTTGCGAAGATGAAACACAAACTCCAATTGATTATCCAAATACTGATAGACACGATTTGCTACCATCAGATATTGCCAAACAGGGACCAGAAACAGACAATCATCCACCAATTTTGCATTCAACCGAATTTGAGCAAGCTATACCATTAGCTGCAACAATAAACACCTCAGGAGCCGAAGATTCCCCTTTCGTATTGCCCGATGGGAAAACGCTATATTTCTTTTTTACACCAGATGTAAGGCTACAACCTGAAATCCAGTTAACCGATAGTGTATCAGGCGTTTGGGTTTCCCGAAAAGTTAACAACGAATGGTCTGAAGCAGAGCGAATATGGCTACAAGATCCCGACAAACTTGCTCTTGATGGGGCAGTTTCTATTTATGGAAATGAAATGTGGTTTGCTTCTGCCAGAGAAGGATATACCGGCGTAAATATGTTTACAGCTCAACTAAAAGATGAGAAATGGGAAGATTGGACATATTCGGGCGATCGTCTGATGAAAGAAATTCAGATAGGTGAAGTTCATATACACAATGATGATCTATACTTTCATTCTCATAGAGATGGAGGGCAAGGAGGCTTAGATATTTGGCTATGCATACGAAACGAAAACAATTGGCCTGATCCTGTGAATATTACCGTAATGAACACTTCCGGTGACGAAGGATTTCCTTTTTTGAATACAAATGGAAACGAGTTGTGGTTCACAAGGACATATTTGGGAACACCTGCAATTTATAGGTCGGTGAAAAATGGTAACGAATGGGAAAACCCCGAATTAATTGTATCTCAATTTGCAGGCGAACCAACTTTAGACGATGAAGGGAATCTATATTTTGTACATCATTACTTCGAAAATGATGTAATGATAGAAGCGGATATTTATGTAGCTTATAAGAAAAGATAGGTTCTATGAACTTGATATAATAAACATAATTCCATGAACACAAAACCTGAATAACAAAGGATAAAAGAAAAAACTTTAGATCTTACAAATCAAATTTTGATTTATCTTTCAACAACAAAAGCTATTGCTGAAACTGCTTTTTCGGAAACAAATATCAGATAATAAACCCACTGATTGAATTTTACTCAAAAGAAGATAGGAAATTTAGTTTTATTAAAGCAGTACAAATTTTATATTTTCGTAAAAAACAAGCGAATTTTCAGAAATATAGCCTTTGATTTTTATAAAGTAAATTCCTGAGCAAAGTTTATTTCCTGCAAAAGTTTCAGTATTCAATGATAGAAATTTTTGAAGACTTTTAGAGCTATCAGATTTTCTCCAAACAATTTCTCCAAGAGAGTTGAAAATTTTTAAGTCAATAAAAAATGGTTCGGAAAATTCAATATTTACATTAAGTTCCGATGAAACAGGATTTGGAAAAACCTTAATATTCGATAAATTTTTAAGTTCGTAATTTATTGAAGTTCCTACATAAATATTTGTGTCTTCGGGAGTTGGGTTTTGCATTATGTAAAATGGACCAGTGCCGTTCGGAAATTTACCAAACGAAACATCTTCAAGCTGATTTTCAAAAACTACAAAATCGAGTGGGAGGTATTTTGTTCCTGATTGATAATAAATTCCAATTTGCTCGCCATCTTTATCCAATTTGAAATTTGTGTGCATTTCGCCTTGCACACTGTCTTTGTCTGCCCAAAAAATAAGGAAGCTGTGCGGCTGAATATAAATTTGAGGCATTTGCCATTTTTGCGGATTTTTGGAATTGTCTGATAAAAATTTGTCGCCAAGAAAAACTGCCTGACTGCCAGGATTATAAATTTCTATCCAATCTTCGAATTCCCCATTTTCATCAGAAATTGTATAAGAATTTGAAGCCATAATTTCATTTATCACAATTAAATCGTCAGGTAACACTAACTGCTCGGAAATAGAATTACTCCTTGTAGATACGTATGGTTTTAAGCCATAAGTAACATGATTTGCAGATAATTCATAATCAAAAGACTCACTAAAATCGTTTATATCCCAGCCATAATCAAGCGGATAAAAATTGTCTATTGCAATATACTGAGTAATTATGTCTTTAATAATGTCAATCTTTGGAAAAAGAATATTTGGAGCTACTATCGAATTTTGCAACTGCTTCATATACAATGAAAATTGTTGCAAATATTCCGGTACATCTAAAATTCTATCAATCAATGGGCGTGCTTCCCAATCGGCTCCCCAGTTGTAAATATCGCGGTTTGCCCAATCAATTCCCATCCAGTCTATTCCAAAAGTATTGTCTAAATCGTAATGGATAAATTCAAACTTTCCGCTTGTAGAATCATTATATAGGTAAAAATTGTTTTTATTGTATGAATATCCATCCCATTGGCCAATGAAAATTTCTATTGCAAGATTTTTCAAATAGCTTTCAACATTAAAAACATTTTCAAGTTGTTGCGGCAAATCGTTTATTGGAGTATTATTCAGAATGTCAATAAATTCGGCAAGGTCGCTATAATCGTCAGTTGCAGTATTTGTTTTTAAATCGTAGGCTCGTCGGCTACCGCTTGTGAATTTGTAAAGATCAGGATCGGAGCCAAGATATTCGAGTGTAGCCGGCCAAAGACATTTATATAAATTGCCAGCATTGTTGCCGAAGTGTTTTTCTACAAATTTTTCATCGATATGCTCAACATTTAAGTATAATCCTTTGTAAATATTGTTTATGTAAAATTCAACATAGTTTGAACGCGAACCAATAAGATCGAATTTTTCTATAATATCCCAAGACAGTTTCGACCTGATTACCGATGGATCGTTATGTTCGCCGTTCAGGTTCATTTTCTCTAATCCATAAAATTTTCTTCCCGAAATAAATGTGTTAAACGACAATTTGAATGATTTTTTTTGCGAAAAGCGTGAAGTGTTTCCCCTAAGACGAAAACCGACATTTTCGATAGTATCATTGACTAAATTGCTTTCATAAAATACAGTAACCGGATATTCATGATTGCTTTCAAGATTTCCACTTTCGAGAAGTATGTCCAGCGAATCTTGTTCTATAATCACATTAATTTTTGGAATAGTTTCATCGGAAAATATCGAATCGGACGCAGATTTGTTTTGTGAAAAAATGCTAGAGAAAATCAAAGATAAAGCTATGATTCCAAGTATTTTAATATTAATAGATTTCATTATGTATTTTTCAAAATGTCAATAAACATACTTTGGCAAACTTACTATTATTCCTTTATAAATAATAATTTTCCTACAGATTTGCCGCTTTCGCGAATGCCAATAACATATCCGCCAGAATGTAAATGTGAAATGTTGAGAACTTTGGCGTTTCCGAATTCTTCTTTGCATTTGGTTGGCATGGATTGTCCGAGAAGTGAATATACAAAAATTTCTGATTTCTCAGGAATATTTGTTACGAAAAGCTCATCATTTGCAGGATTTGGGAAAATTCGGATTTTTGAGTTTTCATATTCCGGAATTGCTGAAACATCTATAATAAAAACTGAATCGCTTGTCGTACAACCCAAACTATCAGATACCTGTAGACTAAACCAACCGGTATCGCTCACAACCGTTTGATTTGTGGTTTCGCCATTTTCCCAAAAATATGCTGTCCAGCCCGAATCTGCAGATAGTTCGATATAGCCGGAATACATTCCAAGTGTATCATCAGGAAAACTGAATTGCGGATCGCTTACTAAAAGTTCTATTGTGTCGGAAAAAACTCCGCAAGCGTTTTCTAAATTTATCCAATAAATTCCTGAATCTGAAA